>JBAZXY010000097.1:0-5516 GCA_041659585.1 Parcubacteria group bacterium
GGCGAATAGCTGAAAGCGGGGTGCGTAGCTGATGCGAGGTCACTGAAACAAATTCTGATTTCAATTTATTCAATTTAGCCATTTCTTCGGTTTGACGGATAATAAAATTTCCAATAATAAAGATAATGGAAACTACCAAAGCCTCTGCTACCACAATCACCTTTGGCTCATCATAACTTCTCGAAATAAAAAAGGTGGCTGTCATAGCAATGATATTAATTAATCCCACCACAATAAACAAGAAACTAGGGGTTTTCCAAATACTGACGCCTAAATTTTCCGCCTGCTTACGCAAATCAAAGTCATTGATGATTTTCATTTTTTTGGTTTTAGTTATTTTTAATTTTACCTCTCGATTGTACCATAAAAACAAAAAAATTGTAAGAAAAACTTACAATTAAATCACCTCTTTATCGAAAAATAGCTCCTGTATTTTTTATTTAATCATAGTTCTCAATTTTTCTTGAAATTTCTCAAACACTGCTGGACCTTGTTTTTCAAAATTAGGCCAAAAAGCCAGCTCCTCGTCCGAACAGAGAATCAATCCGCCTACCTTTCGTGATTGGGGATTGTTGCTAATTTTATTTCTCTGCCATTCGCCCAATTTTTTCTCCAACCAAGCAAGGCTAAGTATTTTTTCTCCTACCCGCCTAATCATTTTGCTTATCCGACTATCTTGCAACATCATAATATTATCCACTGAGGCAGTGAAATTGGGACGATATTCTCTAATCCAGTCATTATGTTTCTGAAAACGCATAAAAAAGCCCTTATCAAAAACTGGTTTCAGAAAAACATACTCATGCGAAGAAAATAGGTCTCGCGCAGCGATGGAAAATTTAGTAGTCACAAAATGATTCAGACAAATTCGATTAGCGATTTTCTTGCCATAGCGTCTTTTCCCCAACAAATGCACTAGCAAAGTCACAAGCAATCTGCCGGTAAAAATTTTTCCGTGCTTCACCGCTATCAGCAAATCCAAATCACTGCCCTTTTCAGCATTTTTAGTAGCCAATCGTCCGGCAACAGCCACCATGCGTACATACGGAACAAAACGCAACCATCGAGCTACCGCCAAAACTATTTTTAGTTTTTTCTCAGAAAGCTTATTTCTTTCCAAGCGTTTTTCCAGCAAATCAGTTCGGCCGCGCAAGAAATAATATCCCTGCTTGCTATCCACCTGCCTTCTTATCTTCTCTTCTGTCTCTAGCAAAAATATCACCTGCGCCAAAGAAAAATCATCTTCTTTCGCCGACCAACCCTTAGCCACGGCGTCTTCCTTGCCATTGCGAATCAAATATTTCCATATCTCAAAAGCGGTCATGGGATAATCCATCACGTCATAGTACACCACGGTCGTAATGATATATTGCACCAACTTATCAGACATATAATCCAAGAATTTAAAATTCTAAATTTAAAATTTAAAAATTGCCTACAGATATTTAGCTGTCCAACTTCTTTTTACTTTTTTCAATTTGTCCGGCGTGCCGGCATACACCACTTCCCCGCCACCGTCACCGCCATTTGGACCCAGGTCAATCACCCAATCAGAATTTTTCACCACATCAATATTGTGCTCCACCACTAAGACTGAATTACCCTTATCCACCAAAGCATCTAGCACACCCAATAATCTTTTCACGTCATCAAAATGCAACCCGATTGTGGGTTCATCTAGAATATATAATGTTTTTCCGGTGGATTTACGGGAAAGCTCGGTGGCTAATTTTATGCGCTGCGCCTCTCCACCAGAAAGATTCGTGGCACTTTGCCCTAACTTTAAATAACCCAGCCCCACCTGCTCTAGAGTCCGCAATTTTTCCATAATGAGTGGCACTTTCTTGAAGAAATGCAAAGCATAACTCACGCTCATATCCAGCACTTCCGCAATATTCACTCCGTGATATTCAATATCTAATGTTTTCTGATTATAGCGCGTGCCACCACAAGATTCACACTTCACATACATATCCGGCAGAAGATGCATCTCAATTTTTTTTGTACCATCACCCTGACACATCTCACATCGACCACCTTTCATATTAAAACTAAAGCGACTAGCCGTGTAAGCATTATTTTTAGCCTCTTCTGTAGCAGCAAAAAGATCCCTAATAAGAGAAAATACACCCGTATAGGTAGCTGCATTGGATCGCGGCGTTCTACCAATCGGCGCTTGGTTAATACTAATCACCTTATCCACATTACTCAAGCCTTTTATTTTCTTGTGTTTTCCTGGGTGATCCTTGCTGCCAAAAAAATGTTTCGCCAGCGCTTTAGCTAAGATGCTGGAAACCAAAGTAGACTTTCCTGAACCAGAAACTCCTGTAATGGAAACAAACTTACCCAAAGGAATTTCCACATCGATGTTTTGTAGATTATGCTCCGTAGCCCCGATAATTTCAATAGATTTCTTATTCCCCTTACGATAGCTTTTTTTCTCAGACACTTTTTTCTTGCCCATCAAATATTGCGCAGTAGAAGTCTTAGCTTTCATTAATTTAGCGATATCTCCCTGAAAAATCACTTGTCCACCTTCCTCTCCGGCACCTGGACCCATATCAATGATCCAATCTGCTTTGCGAATAATATCTTCATCATGCTCCACCACCAACAGTGAATTACCAGCTTCACGAAGCAATTGCATCGTGGCAATCAATTTTTCCGTATCCCGGTTATGCAATCCAATAGATGGCTCATCTAAAACATAAGTAATCCCCATCAATTCTGACCCAATCTGCGTGGCTAAGCGGATACGCTGGGCTTCTCCGCCGGAAATCGTATTAGCTCCTCGTGAAAGGGAAAGATATTCCAATCCCACATTAATCAAGGCTTCCGCCTTAAGAGACATTTCTTTGACTAGCGGCAGCGCGATGCTAGATCCAACCTTATCCGTGCCTAAATTATTCGGTAAACCTTCTAGGAATTCAGCTAATTTTTTCAGATTCATATTCACCACATCATCAATAGAGCAGCCCGCCACCAAGACCGCCAAAAATTCTTGGCGCAACCTTTGCCCTGCACACACTGGACAATCCCGCTCTAGCATATATCTTTCCAAATCACTTCTGACATAATCCGAAGTAGCCTCCTGATATTTTCTTTTAATAATAGAAACTACTCCATCAAATAAAACACGCACTTCTTTCACACCACCCATATCATCATCCTGTTCTTCAATCAAGAGTTCTTTTTTCTCCGGTCCATAAAAAATAATATCAATGGCTTCCGGCGTGAGTTTTTTTACCGGCACATTCACAGAAAAGCCATATTCCCTCCCCAGCACTTCCAAAATATGCATATACCCACCCTGACTTCCTGAGCGACCATTAGACTTGCTCCAAGGTAAAATAGCCCCTTCCAATAGAGTGAGGTTTTTATTCGGCATCACTAAATCAATGTCCACTTCTTTAGTAATCCCGAGTCCAGAACAATGCTGACAAGCTCCTTCCGGGCTATTAAAAGAAAAGTGCCTGGGAGTGATTTCTGTAATTCGCGTGTGACAATCATGACAAACAAAATCCTTATTATAAACCCTATCCTGGCTGCTATCAATAGCGATGATTACCGAGCCATCTCCTAGCTTAAGAGCTGTTTCCACGGAGTCAATGATTCTTTCCTTGTCTGGATTTCTATGCTTCATCATTACCCGATCCACCACCACCTCAATCGGACATTCCATTTGATCACTCGCCAAAAGCAAAGCTTCACTCACCAACATAATCTTTCCATTGAAACGAGTCCTCGCATAACCCACTTGAGAAATATTGCGCAACATTTCCTTGGATTTTTTTCCATTCTCTTTGAGCTTGGCCAGAATAGCCACTTGCGTATTTTCTGGCAGCAACAGCAACTCGTCTAAAATTTCCTGAGTGTTTTTACGCGACATTTGTTGACCACATTTCGGACAATGTGGCACGCCAATCTTAGCAAATAACACGCGCAAATAATCATACATTTCTGTCAGTGTACCTACCGTAGAGCGCGGACTGCGGCTCAAGCTTTTTTGATCAATCGAAATTGTGGGACTCAGATTTTCAATCTTATCCACGTCTGGCTTAGCCCCTACATCCAAAAATTGCCGAGCATACGAGGAGAGACCCTCTAAATAACGCCGGTTTCCCTCAGCATACACCACATCAAAGGCTAAAGAAGATTTTCCGGAACCAGACAGCCCTGTCACTACAACCAATTTATCCCGCGGGATATCAATATCAACATTTTTTAAATTATTCACCCGCGCGCCCCGAACAATGATCTTATCCCTCTTAATTGCAGTGTTTTTTTCCATTAGATTTCTTTAAGTGAACTAGGAAGTTGCCAAGACAAGCATCCTATACTAATTAAGGCTTTTAAAAAAAATGTGCTCTTTTTGAAAAAATTATTGCAAATATTGCAAATGAGTTTCTAAGTAACCAGTTTAGGCTATTTTTTTCCTTTTGTAAAGGCAACTAATTTAATCTCGGGTTTCTTATTGCAAATATCCCTCCTGCCTAACCTTGCGATGATAGCTGATGGCGAAACGATGGGCTTCATCGGTGATATATTTCACTAAATTTTTATCTTGCAAAAATATTTCAATGTGTTGCCCGACAACCGTGCCGGAAACCTGTTTCCAATTAGCCCTAGCTAATTCTAATTTCTTGCGTGTCGGCCCTTTTGCTACCGCTACGAGCGGAATAGCTAAGCCCAAGACTTGCAGCAATTTTTCCGCCATATGCAAATGCCCCTTGCCTCCATCCAAAATAATCAAATCCGGTTGCGGCCAATTGTTTTTCAGTCTCCGCAGCAACACTTCTCGCATCATGGCCACGTCATTAGCACCAGCGACCGTTTTTATTTTGAATTTGCGGTACTCTGCTTTGGTTGGCTCACTACCTTCAAACACCACCATTGATCCCACCGCATATTGACCGGAGATATTAGAAATATCATAAGCCTCTATCCTAAATTTAGAATTTAAAATTTCATCATTAAGATTTGTTTTGAAATTTGAAATTTGAAATTTGAAATTCTCATCTCCATTAGAGATGAGTGCTACGTCTCGGATATGTTGCAAAGCAAAGACTTTATTTTTCATCTCAGATGCCTTTTCAAATTCCTGCCTCTCCGCATGAGCCTGCATTTCTTTTTCTAGTTTCTTAACCAAGCTTTTTTTCTGCCCGGCCAAAATCATCCGGATGCCCCGAATGTTCTTGGCATAGTCCGCCTTGGAAATCGCTCCGGCATATGGCCCAGGACACCGGCCTAGTTGAAAATCCAAGCAGCCTTGCTCGCCGTGCTGAGCCCGGGAATGAAAAGGAAAAATCTTGCGCATAATTCTCAAGGCAATTTCCATTTGCTTCTTGCTGGTGTAGGGACCATACATGTGGGAATTTTTAATTTTAAATTTTAAATTTTTAACATCCTTTGTGCTTGCATCTAAATCTGTCTCTCTTATGATTAACACCCGCGGGAACTCTTCTTTCGTAATGACAAAATAACTAAACGATTTATCATCTTTTTCTTTGACGTTA
>JBAZXY010000098.1:0-5430 GCA_041659585.1 Parcubacteria group bacterium
CAAAGCCGCTACCAGTGATTACGCTCTAGTCACTCGTCCTACTGAAACCACCTTTGCCGGAGATACGGAAAACATTAACTTCGGAGCAGAAGTCGGTACCGCGATGTTGCAACCTACCGGTAACTATGCCAGTACTGTAGTGGTGACAGGGACTAGTTTGTAGGAAGATAAAAACAAAAAAAGTTGTATAAGCAGATATTTAAAAAAAGCGGACCATTGAAGATCCGCTTTTTTGTATTCCAAGCACTATTTTCAATTATACACCAAAAATTGTGTTTTGTAAAGAGAGGGGTTATTCTGGGCTTGGGTGATGGGTGAAGTGGTGATAAGAAAATTGGCGAGAAAGGCAAAAAAGAGGTAAGATAAAAATAGAAAATTGCGTAGTCAAAGGATAGTTCTTTTAACTAAGGAGGTGAGCAAATGAAACCAGCAAGATGGGAAGGAATTTTCTATGCTATTGTCGGTGGTGCTATTTTCTTATCCATATTTTTTTTGTTTTTTTCTATCGCTTTTTTTGTCACATTGGCTGTCGCCATTGCCAGTTTTCCATATTTTATGGATGCACGGTATCAATATATGATAGCGCTGCGGACATATGAATTGGAGTGTGGTATTGTGGCCGCCTTGCGTTCAGCCAAGATGTTGACCGGACAGGATTGGATGAATTTGCAGCAGATAACAAAGGTGGCGGGGCATAAGTTGGGAAAAAAGTGTCTTCAAGGAGAATGTATAATAGTGCTGAATATGCTTATTACCAAAGACGTGGTAGCAGCAGGCGAAGCATCATCAGGAATAGTCTATCGATTAATAGACACTGCTTACTTGCCGCATATGCCGGAAAAAATTCAAGTGGAGCGAGGAAAGTCCAATCAATCACTTGCAACTTAGGGTTATATGCCTGTCACTAGATTCCGTTGTACATAGGTACACCGGAATCTTTTTTAAAAACTAAAATAAATTCAAGACATAAGGATGATACACGGTGAGTTTTAAAAAAATCCCTTCCTCGAATTTTCGAGAAAGGGATTGTTAGGAGCTTTAGGCACTTACCGGCCTAGCTTTTTTTTGAAATTGGATAGATAGGCATCTTTGATGGCGCTGTAGGGATCAAGAGCGCCAGCTACTATTTCCCGATAGGGATTAGTTGTGCCATAGGCATTAGTTGTTTCAGCTACGCTGGCCAGGGCACTGTCCGGAAAACCTAGGTATGTCTGAGGAGTAAGGAGTGCGTTGCCTATCGCTCCGACGGTGTTTCTGACATTGGACGGTCCGACAAAGGGCCACACGATATAGGGTCCTTCGGGAATTCCCCAGCTGGCAAAACCCTGGGAAACATCTTCATCATCAAAAGCATCATCGATAGTGTAGATATCAGCTATTCCCAGAACACCAAAGAGGGTATTGAATACAGCCGAGCTGGCGTCCACAATCGCTTTTTCTCCTTTGAGCTGCATGAGATCACCGGCCACCCGAACGGGGGTGGTTAAATTATGAAAAACATTTGTGATACCAGTTTTTACTGGACGGGGTATAATTTTTTCATAAGTATCGGTAATGGGGAAATAGATGTAATCATAGAAATGATCATTACAAAAGAAAATGGGTCGATTGATAAATTCCAGTGAATCAGTTGCTTCCGCATAATTATCATCGGTTAGGTCGTGAAAAGTGGAATCAGATGGATTATTTAAATCCGGTTGATTGATTTTTTCCGTAGCGCTATCGCTGATTAACTCATGCGTAGCTGAATTTTTCGCGCAGCCACCCAATAATAAAAACAAAGCAAATAATCCCATTAAGCTGACTGCTGATAATCTCTTCTGCATAGCATCCTCCAAAGATTGGTTGTTAGTGGAAATGAAAAGATCTACGATATCCGTATTGTATCGTTTTTTGTCGGAATGTCAATTTTTTTTGGCTAATAGTCAGGGATCTTTAGAGGGTGGCTGAGAGGCATCAGGATAGGAATTTATTGCGGGAAAGGAGAATGTTTTAGGGGTTTTTGTTATTTTATGCTATAATGTGAACATGAAAAAATATCTCTCTGTCGCAAGTTTTTTTTTGATAACCGGAATTCTTTCTGGTTGTTCATTGAATCCGACTACGAGTACCGGAGTTGGAACGGGGAATGTGCCGGTAATTGCAGCTAGTAGTATTATGCAGACTACTGATGCGGGAAAAAAATGGGAACCCAAGGGAAAAACTGCCGACAAGGTGAGTTTGGCCTCAATAGATATTTTGAGTATAGCCATCAATCCTTTTGATGAAAAAAATGTTTTTGTGGGCACACTGAAAAATGGTATTGTAAAGACGGATAATGGTGGGGAAGATTGGAACTTGCTTAATTTTCCAGCAGAAAAAGTGTATGGTCTGGTAATTGACAATATGCAAGGTAGCACTCTATATGCTACAGGTGTTTGGCAGGGACGGGGAAAGATTTTCAAAAGCATAGATGGTGGAAAAGAATGGAATGAAATCTATACAGCGCCTTCCAATGGACCACTAGTTATTTCTTTAGCCATGGATAAGCTCAAGTCTAATATTTTGTATGCCAGCACTAGTGATAAGCAGGTGATGAAAAGTTTGGATGGTGGAAGCTCTTGGCAAAATATACTCTCTACAGCTGGACCGGTAACAAGGATTGTGATGGATAGTGCCAATACCAATCTAATATATCTATTAATGCTAGGTGGAAATATCTTGAAAAGTAGTGACGGTGGAAAAACAGTTACGAGCATTGCAAAAAATATCGGTAATGGTACGGAAACCATAGAGGCTGATCCAACAATTTCACAGGTGTTGTATGCTGGGGGCAGTAACGGGTTGTTTAGGAGTAGAAATGCCGGGGAAAGCTGGGACGAGATAAAAACCTTGGGTGATTCACAGTCTTTTCCTGTGCGGGCAGTAGCAATTAGTTCAATAAACCCTAATGAAATGATGTATGGTTCGGCACAGGCTGTATACAAATCAGTGGATGGTGGGCAATATTGGACATCATTTCAATTGGATACAAAAAAAACAGTGAGCATCATTCGTTACAATAAAGATACTGCGAATATGGCTTACTTAGGATTGAGAGATAAATAATTAATTTTTAAAAAATATATGTATAAAGGGATAATTGAAAAAAAGAAGCCTGACATGGACAAATCTATTGAGCATTATGTGTCAGATATTGGACAATTGAGCACTGGAAGAGCTTCTGCCTCCATGTTGGATAGCTTGATGGTGGATTATTATGGAGCAAAAAATCCCCTGAAGCAGGTGGCTAGCGTCACTACTCCAGAGCCAAGAACTATCGTGATAGCACCTTGGGATAAGGGTAATCTGGTAAATATTGAAAAAGCTATCCGGGAATCACAGCTCAATTTTAATCCAAATAATGATGGGCAGGTAATTCGGATCAATATCCCTGCTCTGACTGAAGAGCGCCGGAAGGAAATTGTGAAATTGCTAAACCAAAAAACAGAGGAGGCTAAAATTTCCATTAGAAAACATCGTGAAGAGGCTTGGGATGAAATTCAGAGGGTGGAAAAAGAAGGATTGATGGGGGAAGATGATAAATTTATCGGCAAAGAAAAATTGCAAGAAGTGATTGATGAATATAATAAGAAAATTGAAGCAATTGGCAAGAAAAAGGAAGAAGAGATTATGACAATCTAATTAATTTTAAAATTTAAATGTAAATGGTAGCAATCATCATATTTGTAATTATCCTGGGCGTATTGGTTTTTGTGCATGAATTAGGTCATTTTCTAACTGCCAGAAGAAATGGTGTTAAGGCTGATGAGTTTGGATTCGGTTTCCCGCCACGAGCGGCCGGATTTTTTCAGGATGAAGAGACAAAGAAATATAAATTTGTTTGGGGAAATAAGGATGTTCAATCTGCGAATACTATTTATTCGATTAATTGGATCCCGCTGGGCGGTTTTGTAAAAATCAAAGGGGAAGATGGTGGCGGTGTTAATGAGGTGGATAGTTTTGCGGCTAAAAAAGCGTGGCCTAGGATAAAGATTCTCGCTGCAGGCGTGATCATGAATTTTATTTTAGCTTGGTTTCTGCTCTCCATAAGTCTGATGATTGGTGCGCCAGAAGAAATTGATAGTAATCAAGGGGATCTTTCCCAAGTAAAAATTCAAATTAATACGGTTAGTCCCGGTTCTCCAGCGGAAAGTGTTGGTATTAAGGTGGGGGATGAAATTTTGAAAGAAAATGCGCAAACCAACTTTAAGAATATCCAAGAAGTACAAAACTTCATCAAGGCTAATCAAGGCAAGGAAATTGCCCTTAATCTAAAGAGGGGTGATGAAGTGGTGGTCGTAAAAGTGGTGCCTAGGGAAAATGCCCCCAAGGATGAAGGAGCTTTAGGTATTGCTATGTCGCAAACCGCGATTGTCTCCCATCCTATCGGTGAATCTTTGTGGTTGGGCGCAGTAGAAGTATATCAAATAACTATTGCTATTGTGATGGCCCTAGGTGGAATCATTGCTAGTCTCTTTGTGGGCAAGGGTGTGGGTGCGGATGTGTCTGGTCCAATCGGCATTGCCATTCTCACTAAGCAAGTGGCCACTTTAGGACTGACCTATATCCTGCGTTTCGCAGCACTGCTTAGTATTAATCTGGGGATTATTAATGCGCTGCCGATTCCGGCACTGGACGGCGGTCGCATATTGTTTATTTTAATCGAGAAAATAAAAGGTAGTCCAGTGAGTCAGGAAACGGAACAAAAATTTCATACTATTGGATTTATTCTACTAATCCTCTTGATGGTGCTGGTGACGCTGCGCGACGTAGTGAAGCTGATAAAATAATTACCTTTGAAGTTAGAACAAAAAAGCTAGTGTATCTCCTAGCTTTTTTTAGTGGAAAAATTGATAATATAAAGAGGATAGATGTAATGGTTAGTTGATAAATATTTAGCATAGCAGGTGTTGCATAGCTATTGAACCATTACGTGTCCTTGACAAAAATGAATTTTTAGAGTAGCCTGATATGTTGTGAAAAAGGCAGTTCTTTAAGAAGTTCAACCCATTATTCATTTCAACCATTTGTAAGGAGAATCATCATGACACAACTAATAAAGGGATTTGTAGCCGGAGCGAATAATTTGAATTCGGTGGTAATGATCTTGAGTTTTGTTTGGCTGGCAGGATTGGCGGCAATATGCTACGCATGCTGGAGCAAGATGAAATTTAACAAGTCCTGGGAAAGTATGTTGGATTCATTAAAGGATGAGTTGAATATGAATGGTCAGGCAATGGTGCTTTTGCTGATGGATATTGCCATGCTGAAAGCGGATAAAGTGGCCGGCATGGCGATTGGTGAAATCAAAGGTAATTTCGAGCGTAAGCGGAATAAAGGTGACTTTTTCAAGGATTTGCCGGAAATTATTGAAGGCATTCATGATTGCAATCACACCATTATCCTTAA
>JBAZXY010000099.1:0-5353 GCA_041659585.1 Parcubacteria group bacterium
CCTCCAACATCTGCTGCCTCAAAAATGAAATCCATCCCGAACTTATCCCGAACTACATCCAAAACTTTCAATGCCTCAATCATAACTTCCGGACCAATCCCGTCACCAGCCAAAACTGCAATTCTATGAAATTTTTTGTTCATCAGATCATTCCTCCTTCTGCGTTGAAATTTTGGACGCCTCGCATCTTGCAAAGCACCCGGGTTTATACATCAGATTTTTCCTTCTGCCTGCAACTCCGCCGCCAATTTCAACATAATGCCAAGACTGCCACCATTCTGAATAAGATCTTCCTGGTAACTTGAAAGATCGAAATTAAATCCAATTGCCTCATGTCCAATGACATAGATTTTACCACTTTCAATATCAACCGATAGTTGCTCAATTCTTGATTGAAACAGATATTCAATGTCTTCTTTTGATAAAGTAATACATAACAAACCATTAGCAAACATGTTCTGCTCAAAAATCCGAGCAAAACTAGATGCAATCACACACTGGATGCCAGCCCCATCCAAAGCCCAAACCGCATGTTCACGGCTTGATCCGCAGCCGAAATTTTCTCCGGCCACCAAGATCTTCTTCCCTTGCAAATTTTTCCTTTCCTCATCAGACATCGGGGCGTCTTCCAGACAATGTTGTCCAAAAGCTGCCAAATCAATCTCGGTCAAATACTTGGCCGGAATGATCTGATCCGTATTAATATCTTTTTGTGGAAGATAGAAAACTTCACCGGAAAAAATCCGCTGCTCATCGCCTGAAATCCGACCATACAGCTCGGTATAATCAGGAGTCTTAAAGGGGATAGCTTTATGATCAGTAACATTCCATACTTCCCCACCCATACCAGAAGCGAAGGCACGTGCCCGGCGAGACATCTCCTTTGACGGAACAGTAATCATACCTGTGATAGCTGTCAAAGCCGCCGTTACTGGCGACACTAAATGCACCATTCCACCGAGTCCCATACGCCCATTAAAATTACGATTCGTCGTAGAGACACACACCTCTCCCGGTGCTAAAACGCCGTTACTCATGCCCAAGCAAGCACCACAAGTCGGCCCAGATACAAAACAGCCTGCCTCAAGAAATGTTGACAAATAACCAGCATCTAAGGCCATTTCATAGACCTTTTGTGTAGCTGGCACAATGATGCAGCGCAACCCTTTAGCCACGCCTTTGCCATATTGCCTAAAGACACCTGCTGCCAGAGCCAAATCTTCAATCCGACCATTAGTGCAGGAGCCAATATACACCTGATCAACCACCTTACCATTCAGCTCTGACACTGGCACCACATCACCAGGAGAAAAATTCACCGTCGCAACTGGCATCAATCTTGTCACATCAATTTCAATCAGTTGATCATATTCAGCATCAGCTGCACTGTTGAATTGAGAAAGATAGACTAAGGCCTCTTTGGTGTTGAGAAAATCGTTCTTCAGCATCGGCCACAGATATTCAATAGTAGTTTTGTCCACCATCATCATACCTGAGGTTGCCCCAGCTTCCACTGCCATATTAGCAATGGTCATCCTGGCCTCCATACTCATCTTACCAATGACATTGCCGCCAAATTCAAAAACAGCATTAGTAGCGCCATCTACACCAATCTGATTAATCAGCGTCAAGATAAGATCCTTGGCAAAAACATTGCTCGGCAACTTGCCGACAAAATTCACCCGAATGACTTTTTGCGGCGCGCAGGTCCAGAGACCGGTAATCATACCAATCTCTAATTCCGTCGTCCCCACCCCGGCCGCCAAAGCGCAAAAGGCGCCGTGTGTGCAAGTGTGGGAGTCGCCCATAATGCCAATCTCGCCAGGCATAATCCAACCCTTCTCAGGAATGATCGCGTGACATACGCCATTACGTCCAACATCCAGAAACTCAATCCCATGCTCCAAACTCCATTTGCGAAGCAATTGACCCTGAATAGCTGATTTCGTATCCTTAGCTGGAGTGACATGATCAATCATAGTTTTAATCTTATTAGGATCAAAAACTTGATCACAACCGCGTCGCCGCATATCCAAAATAGCATTAGGCGTGGTAATTTCATGCCCCCAGACCCGATTCAAGCGCAAAACCAGGCGTCCATCCGATAAAGTCCTCAATAAGCGCCTTCCAATAATCTTTTGATATGCTGTTTCTCCGGCCATTTTTTCATCTCCTTCCAAGTTAATTTCAACTAACCCAAAATAAGACCTATTTCTAGGCCCCGCCTTATTCACTTGTTAAGTTACTTATATATAAAAACAAGCCCTTAGGCTTGTCCAATAAGCATAGCGCATCCCATATGAAGTGTTAAAATAAAAAACGAGGGTTTTCCCCGCTTTTAACTTCATCCTAATAAATCTGGAATCAAGCTTAATTTCTACCCAATAACATTAATTCTCTAAGCTTTTCATTCATATTATCGGTCACTTGAAAGATTTTAGGAAGAACACCATCATTCTCTATATCATCACTCCCAAATGGTAGAATAAAAACGTCGCCATTCTCAGTATTTTTGCCAAAAACCACTTTCATTCCTTCCTGTTTAAACTTTGCTATCAATTCGTCTATAGGCGTGAAATATCCCGGGTATTCCTCCTCAACAGCTTTTGTTTCTTGATAATTATAAGGATTAATTCCGGTAAAAGGAAAGCATTCTCGACTTTCACTAAGCTCTCTTGCTAAAGTGATTTTCCTTCTTACTATTTCCGCCTTCTCTTTTTCAATGACCTCTTTTGCAACGTCTAACTCTTTTTCTGATTGCTTCGTAATTTCCACCGCCTTGCCAACTGGCGGCATATCCCATATAGACATAATTTTAATAATTTCTAAATGATTAATCTCAACCTAAGCTTATCACAAATACTTTGGATATAAAAACAAAAAAACCTATGTCCTCATTTTTTCCTTAATAAACAACTTTAAACTATATGGATCTAAAAAAAAATAAATCCCATGCCTCCGTAAAGACATGGGATTTTTTACTATCATGATAGATAATTTTTATGAGAAATTGCCTGCACCATGGTCATAGTGCTGATCAATTCCAGTAGTATCAGACAATGCTGCACTTGCGACAAAGGCAGCTGCACCAGCCAGAGCATCTCCACCCTGATCCGCTTCAACTGGTGATGCTTGCGCACTATCCACGGAGAAATCTCCGCTTGCTCCCGCGCCACCGAACTCTCCCCCGCCGGGCTCAATCCGCTGAGCTTCTTGCGCGTATTCGCTGTGTGAAGAGAGGATTTCATACCATAACCACATTTCGAGCAGTCCAGGCCCAGAATCTGATGATGTTTGCGAAGAACTTGGATATACTGGTGGTGTTTTAGAAATTGGACGTACTCGCGTGAATCTTTTACCTGAATGCAACTGCTTAACCTGAGACTTCACTGCCTCATCAATCTTCGCTTGCATCTCCGGCTTCATCCTTTCAAAATCAGTTGCTTGAAGCTTTTCAATGGCCTCAAGACGATTTGAAATTTCAACAAGCTGTTCAGCATTTGCTCTGATCAAATTTGTCTGCAAATCTTGAATTGATTCATCGATATCGCCGACCTGTTTATTCCAGAAATCCGGACGATTAGCTTTGTCCGCGTTGTCGAGATATGACCCCAACTGCATTCGCAAGGCATCAATGGAAATCTCTGGATCAATCATTTCTGACTGACCTCCAGTAAAAAAACGAATAACGCCACCAAAAAAACCTGGCGTCACCGCAACCATTGGAATTGCAAATTCCGGCACCTCCTGATGAAGCGCTGTGATAGTTCCTGAATCCAGATCGGGCAACATAGTATTCAGACATTTCCGAGCCTCTGTTTGTCGAATCCCGTTGAGTGTCCTGAGTTGTTTTTCAAGCGTTATTTTTTCCTTATAAATAGCCGCTTTCTCTTCCTGTAAAGCCTGTCGCAATGCATCTAAATTTTCTTTCATACAACCTCCATCATTTGAGTTTTTATTCAGTGTCTTCCTGCCGAGAGGCAAAATATCCAGCAAAATATGCCACAAGATCCGGCTTTTCATGCCAAACTTGCGGTTGCCATTCAAGCGGCTTTCCAGGCATAGCAATAAGATCCGTGTCTGGATTATATCCATATTCCGTAATCTTCCACATACGCCGAAAATAATCCCGCCTGTCATGACTTCCATGCCAAAGGTGGTGGATTTCTCCTGAAACTACTCCAAGCTTCCCCTTGGTATGGGCGTGAAATTCATCACCCCAAGTCTTGAGATGTTTAATCTGTTTTTGATCATGTTTAAGGGCATTTTCAATACAAAAGCCATATTGCCCATAAATCGCATGTGCCATGAAATGATCAGCGCTCCCAGAAACAGCATACTCATACAAGCCAACAGCATCAAATATCTCCCGACGCATTGCCCAACCATAACCAGTGTGCCCATGCATATCATATCGCCCGCAATTAAGCGTTGACATATCCCTTGTAGTAACTGCTGCGAAAGACACAGCACGATCAGGAATATTAGGTATGTGATTGTTTTTTTCCAGTCGCAAGCAGCTATCAAAAAGTTGTACAATCGTGCAACTATCCGACAACAGCCTACACGTTTCACGAGCCCAATCCATATTATCAAAAACCACGTCACAATCTATCCAGGCCACATATTTACACGTTTCCGGCAAATAGCAAGTCCCGATATTAATAAGACGTTCTTTTTGCCACAACAACGAATCACTTCTGATCTTAATGACATCCAATGATGCCGGTAATTCAAAATGATCATTGCCAAAGGCGCATTCCACGGTCAAGACATTGATCCCTGAGGAGCGCATCGTATGCATAAATGCATCATACGTACTCCTGCGATGCTTATAACCACAAGGATTATAATATACCGTAATCACCCATAAAGCATTTTCCGCTCCATACCTCGTGTACTTTTCCAGATTCATATCAACCCCTCCATTAAGGTTTTATTTAGCATATTTGCCAATAGTTTCTTGTTCGCATTTCTCTTATTCAGATGTAAAGGTGCAACGTATAATAATAGCACGATTATCAATTATTGTCAATGTAGCAAAAAAACGCCGTAAAAAAACACCTTCATTCCGCCACTTCATTCTTTTCTTGGGGCATACGTTAATCCAATAGGCAATCAAAAAAACCGCCATTGCTGACGGTTTTCCATGCGCTAAAAAAGTATTTTTTGGCTATTTTCTGAAAAGCTTCATTGCCCAACCGAACAAACTGAATTTACTCTCGTTTTGAGTAATAAAGCTATCGCTATTGGTCTGCTCCCGCTCCAAAACCTGGATTTGATTTTGCAATTCAATTCGATCTCCTTCATTTTCTGCTCTTTCTGCTAATCGCTTCAACTGCTCAATCTGATT
>JBAZXY010000100.1:0-5351 GCA_041659585.1 Parcubacteria group bacterium
GTAGGTTGGTAACCTACAGCTGATGGGATACGACCCAAGAGAGCAGACACCTCGGAACCGGCTTGAGTGAAACGAAAAATATTATCCACAAAAAACAACACGTCTTTGCCTTCGGTATCTCGAAAATATTCCGCCATCGTCAAAGCGGACAAAGCCACTCGTTGACGAGCTCCTGGGGGTTCATTCATCTGACCAAATACCAACGCCGTTTTGTCCAGTACTCCGGATTCTTTCATCTCATGATACAAATCATTTCCTTCTCGCGTCCTTTCTCCCACGCCAGCAAAAATGGAATACCCACCGTGCTCAGAAGCGATATTACGAATGAGCTCTTGAATCACCACTGTCTTCCCCACTCCAGCTCCACCAAACAAACCCACTTTTCCACCTTTCACAAAAGGACAAATGAGATCAATGACTTTGATACCGGTTTCCAAAATTTCAGCTTGCGTAGATTGCTCAGCAAAACTCGGCGCATCGCGGTGAATAGGATCTTTTCTCTCTGATTTAATGGGAGTATCAATACCATCGATAGTTTCGCCCAGGAGGTTAAACATCCGACCGAGCACACCCGCTCCTACCGGCACAGAAATCGCTCTCCCAGTGTCAATCACTTCCATCCCACGTTTTAATCCATCTGTCGAGCCCATAGCCACGGCACGCACTTTGTTGCCCCCGGTGTGCTGATGAGTTTCCAGAACCAGTTTTTCACCATTCTCCAATTTAATCTCCAGCGCGTCATAAATCCGCGGCAGACCTTCCGCAAATTCCACATCCACCACCGGCCCGATGATTTGAGTAATTTTTCCTGTATTCATAAATTTATAAAAAATATTTTACTAATAAACAAAATTAACTTTCCAAGGCTGCCCGTCCCGCTGAAATCTCCGCAATCTCTTGAGTAATCTTTCCTTGCCTAATCTGATTGAAAACAAATGTCAAATCATCCTTCATTTCTCCAGCCGCGTCTGTCGCACTGCGCATAGCCATCATCCGGGAAGATTCTTTGGAAGCATTTGATTCCAGAATCGCGTGATAGATTTGCATTTCAATCAAACGTGGGAAAATATAATCCAACACGATTTCCGGTGTCGGCTCCACCTTATATTCCTGCTTCGGCTCCTCCAATCCATATTCCTTGGCCAACACATCCATCTCGGCGATTTGTTTTTCTAAATCAATTTTGGAAATCGGTAACAATTGTCTCACTTTCGCTTGCTGACTCATGGCGGAAACATAATCTGTATAGAAAATCACCACCTTATCATATTTTTTAGCTAAATAATCATCAATCACCATCTTGCCTACGGTGCGCATATCATCAATCTTCGGCAAATAGGACAGCTCATTAAAGGAGGCTACGATTTCACAACCTGTTCGCCGCACCACGCTCTCACCCTTTTTCCCAATCGTAATAAAATCAATATCAATTTTATTCTTATTGGCTTTAATTTTTTCTTTGCCGATTCTGTTGATTTTTAACTTTTCTGGATGATTAATTTCGTCTTTTATCTTCTTGGCAATCTGAGAATTGAACGCCCCACATAATCCGCGATTAGAAGTCACTGCAATCGCCAAAACTTTTTTTACCTCTCGCACCTCCAAAAGACCACTCTTGTGCTCGGCAAAAGCTCGTGAAAGATTAGTCAGCACGCTCCACGCTGCATGGGCGTAGGGGCGAATAGCTAACACGCTCGTCACAGCGCGCTTCATCTTAGCCGCGGAAACCATTTCCATAGCACGAGTAATTTTCTGAGTATTTCCCACTGACTTAATGCGTCTTTGAATGTCCTTAGTTGATGCCATGACTGATTAATTTTAAATTTTTAATTTTAAATTTAGAATGAAATCTAAGTGAATATATTTTCAATCATCTAAACATTTAGAAATAAACTATTGATTTAAAATTTCAAATTTATAATTTAAAATTATTAATTTCCACTTTGGTAAACTTCCTTAAACTCCTTAATGGCTTTTTCCAGACTCATAACCACTTCCTCAGATAGCTCTTTTTTCTCAGCAATCATATCTAAAACATCCTTGCCACTGGATTTCATATATTTCTGAAAATCATTTTCCCAAGCTTTTACCCTTTCTACCACCACATCATCCATAAAGCCATTAGTCAGGGCATACAAAATCGCCACTTGCTGTGCCATCGGCATTGGCTCATATTGATCCTGCTTTAAAATCTCCACCGTTCTTCTCCCTCTTTCGATTTGCTTGCGAGTGTTTTCATCCAAATCTGAGCCGAATTGGGCAAAAGCTTCCAATTCTCGGAACTGTGCCAAATCCAAGCGCAACTTACCAGCTACTTTCTTCATGGCTTTGGTTTGTGCAGCTGAACCAACTCGAGAAACAGATAATCCCACGTTCAGCGCCGGACGGATACCTTTATAGAACAAGTCGGTTTCCAAATAGATTTGACCGTCTGTAATGGAAATCACATTGGTCGGAATATAAGCCGACACATCGCCAGCTTGGGTTTCAATAATCGGTAAAGCCGTAATCGAACCACCGCCAAAATCAGAGTTAAGTCGCGCTGAGCGTTCCAAAAGACGCGAATGTAAGTAAAAAATATCTCCCGGATAAGCCTCACGTCCTGGTGGACGGCGCAAAATCAAAGAAATCTGGCGATAGGCCCAAGCGTGCTTAGACAAATCATCATAAATAATCAACACATCCTTACCCTTATCTAAGAAATATTCCCCCATCGCACAGCCAGCATACGGAGAAATAAAAGACAACGCCGCTGGGTCGCTCGCTCCCGCCACTACAATAATAGTATGCTCCATGGCCCCATTTTTTTCCAACTCAGCCACAATCCTGGAAATCTTAGATTCCTTTTGTCCGATAGCCACATAGATGCAAATCAAATCCTGTCCTTTCTGATTAATAATCGTATCAATCGCCACGGCGGTTTTTCCTGTTTGCCGATCGCCAATAATCAATTCTCTTTGTCCACGTCCCACAGGGATGACAGCATCAATCGCCTTGATTCCAGTTTGCACTGGCACACTCACTGACTTTCGAGTGATGACACCGGGAGCAATTTTTTCTACTGGATAAAAAGTGTCTGACACAATCTCTCCCTTGCCATCGATGGCCACCCCCAGCGGACTCACTACGCGACCAATCATCATCTCTCCTACCGGCACGGACAGAATTCGCCCAGTGGACTTCACAATATCACCCTCCTTAATACCAGTGTAATCACCTAAAATCATCGCACCCACCGCTCCTTCCTCCAGATTAAGGGCTACGCCATAGACTCCGCCTGGAAATTCTAGCATTTCACTAGCCATGGCGTCTGTCAGGCCGGAGATTTTAGCTACTCCATCACCTACTTCCATGACGGTCCCGATTTTTTCAGTTTGCGTCGCAACCTGAAAATTTTCAATTTGTTTTTTTAGCTGTTCAATTATATAATCCTTATTCATAAAATTTATTTAAATTACTATTTTTTAAAAATTAATTTCAAACCATTAATCCTGCTCACAACACTAGCATCCATCATCTCATCTCCTATTCGCAGAATGATCCCGCCTTTGATTTTTTCATCCACAGTATTTTCCAAATTCACTTGCATGGCTCCATATTTTTTAGCCACGAAATTCTCCACGCCCTTCAAGGTCTCTACATCCAATTTCTTGGCACTTACTACCTGCGCCTCCACAATGCCATTATGCTCATTATAAAGAGCCGTGAATTTCTCTATGATTTTTTTAGCCAGAGCCAGCTGATTGTTTTTTTGTAGCAATTTTACAAAATTAGCCACAACCGCATCCGCCTCCTGGGAGGATTTATTCTCCACAGCAGCATAGAGCGCTTTAGCATATTGTGTAGCTGTTATTTTCATACATTTATTCTAAATACAACTGCCGCTTCTAACTAATTACTCTTTTAATTAACTCACTGTCTTTGGTACTATCTAGTTTTTCATCAATGATTTTTTCCGTTGCCAGCATCACTAGACTAGCTACCTCCGCTTTCACTTCTGCTAAAATCTTAGCCTTTTCTTGCTCGATTTGTCTCTGAGCCGTTGCTAGCATTTTTTGCGTTTGCTCTTTAGCTATGGTCACAATTTCTTGCGCCTGAACAACTGCGGCTTCTTCCGCTTTCTTAATAATAGCCTGGGATTGCTTCCTGGCTTCCACCAACACCAATGCCTCTTTTTCCGAAATTTCAGCTAATTTTTTCTGAGAAGCTTGCGCATCTTGCAAGCCTTGCTCAATTTTCTTCGTTCGCTCCTGCAACATCTTTAGCACCGGCCCATAGGCGAATTTATATAACACAAAGAAAACGATAGCGAAATTAACAAATTGCGCCAAGAGCATACCAACTTCAATATGAAATGTTTTTACTAGTTCCTCCATAATATTTATCAACAATTTTTAATTTAAATAATCTCATTGGGACCCTCCATAGCATGAAGAATCCACTGAAACTATTTGATAGAAAAAGCGATTACCAAAGCGTAGATAGCTACAGCTTCTGTAAAAGCGGCCATCAAAAGCATCGGCACGAACAATACCTTGGATGATTCCGGATTGCGTCCGATTGATTCCATAGCCTTGGCTCCGATCATTCCGATACCAATACCGGGTCCGATAGCGCCCAAACCAATAGCCAAAGCTTTGGCTAACATAGTTAGATCTGTTGCTTCCATTTTTTTATCTTGTTTACATCAACCATATTTTCTCTCCTTTGGGGAATATGAGTAATGAAAACATTAAAATTATATTAATTAACTGCCGGATAGCTAAGTTACGATTTCTAACTCACCTATTCGCCAGCCCACTAAATTCATAATTAATGCTCTTCCGCTGTGGTCGCAATGGCCATGAAAGCTAATGTCAAAATGGCAAACACCAAAGCCTGAACTGTACCCACAATCAGCTCCATAAACATAAATGGAATCGGCAAAACATACGCCGAAATAGCCATCATCGAAGCCAGAAGCACCTCCCCGGCAAAAATATTGCCGAAAAGCCGCAGGCTGAGCGAAGCCACCTTGGCAATCTCACCCACAATTTCAATCAGGCCGACAAAAATCTTAATCGGATTCACCATCAGCAGCATCGGCTCCTTATGTGCTTTTCTGATTGTTTCTCCTAAAATTTTCAGGTTCACAAATTTATTCAAATGCGCCCAAACTCCCAAAGAAACCACTCCCAAGATATGTGACAACACCACCACAAAAAGCGATAGTGCCAAAGTCATGTTCAAATCAGCTGTTGCTCCGCGGAACAGTGGCACAAAAACACTATGCGCCGACTGACCCTCTATGAAACCCACTGTTCCCACGCCTGGCAACAATCCCAGCCAATTATTAATTAAAATAAACAAAA
>JBAZXY010000101.1:0-5276 GCA_041659585.1 Parcubacteria group bacterium
ATTTCTTTTCTTGTTACATTCGTAACAGAAAAGTTTTCCCAATGTTCCATCTTCTTTCTTGGTTGGTTCAAAAGGTAGCTCTGTAATGGGAGTGCCACACTCGGAACATGTGATATTCATTGCTGAGATATCGAACATTTGCCTGGGTGCTCTTGCTCCACCGTTATCTTGATAAGCCATTTTGTAGTAGTCACCCGCCTTTCTAGCTTTGCCTCGTCGCAGCTTAATTGCATGGACGGGTTCAGATTTTTGGTGACTATACGCCTAGCTTATCTAACCTTTACCTCTAAATAAAACTATTTTGAAATCATCACCTCTGGAGAGACTATAGCACCAGGCGGGGCTAAGGTCAAAGGGTTTTTAGCAAAGAAAAAAGACCGTTCATAAAGACACGGTCTAAGGGGGTGGGCGATGCCCTTGGGGGGGCTAGGTGTGGGACAGCTTATATGCTTTGATGCTATTTAGGGCCATTTTTCTTCCCACTAACATATAAGCAGTGACAGACAGTAGGATGAAATAGCCAAAAAGGGTGACGCTTTTTGTTTTGGTGATATAGACGAGAATGATAATCATTATTGCTCCCAGTGTAAAAAATATGGGTTTGGGAACTTTTTTGAGGACCATCCGTCCGAAATGAGCGAAACGCACATGGCTGACCATCAGTCCAATCGAAAGCACGGTCGCCAGGGAAAGCCACGCTGGATTAAAAAACAAAGCGGAGCCAAGGACAATGAGCGCTCCGGCTGGACTAGGCAGGCCGTTGAAGATTCCATGAGGAAGATCCTTTTTTTTCTTATCTACCATTACGAACCGGATTAAGCGATAGGCCACGCCAATAGCAAAATAATAAGCTATAATTAATGAATGTTTACCCCCATATAGATAGATGATATTAGCTGTAGAAATTCCAAAGCTAACAAAATCAGCAATGTCATCTAGATAAGGACCTACTTTAGTTCCGCCGTGTTTTTCCGCCATTCGGCCATCAAACAGATCGAAGATTTGTCCAGTCATAATTGCAATAATAGCCCAAACGAGATGTCCAGAGTTAGCCAGAACAATACTGATAATACCACAGCATAGATTAAGCATTGATAAAATATCAGCATATAATCTGTTGGGAATGAATTTGAAGACGATGGAAGATAGAGAAAGCACGATGCCGGTAATGAGAATATCGTCGCACAAATTGATAAAATCCCTATTGGCATTAAGCAGGGCGGCATAGATTATCAAGGCAAAAAAGATAATCGCTTTGATTTTGCCAAAGTTATTGGCAGCAATAGAGAAGCCGAACCAATCTAGGACTTTCCGGGCAAAGAATTGTCCGAAAAATTCAATATAGGTGATAGTAAGCACTAGATTGAAAGACATTATTCCTAGCAAGGAAAAGCCAAAAAGAGGCGGCAGGTAGGTGAGTTTATCACACAAGGGATCAAGGAATTCTCCTTTTTTGGAAATAAGATTGCACCTTCTGGCCACTAGTCCATCTACCCCATCCAATATCGCAGCAAAAGTATAAATGAAGATGGCTGTTGATTGAAAAGGGGCGCAAAAATAAAGATAATCACCAATAAAAGCCAAGCCGGTTCGCCAATAGCAAATCGCATTGGGATGCAAATAGATTCTTTGGCGGACATATTCCTGGGCGGATGCTTTTTTAAGCATGAAATCACACCAATAGTAGAACGCTGTGCCAAAAAGGGATGCTAGGATAATAACAAGGATTCTTTCCATATATTTTTTCCTCCGAATTGTAAAGGTGCGGTTAGTGAAGAGACAAATTTCTCTTCCCATATTTTTAGCATAATCTGCGGGAAAAGTCCACTTTTTTCAGTTTTTGCAAAAATACTTGATAATAGGAAAAATATCTGATAAACTAAATAAAGTGATTAGGAGATGCTTATTGACTCCCAATTACTAAAATTTTATATTTGGGGAGGTGGCTGAGTGGGTTGGATGTGAGCAAGCGAACATTCAACGGGTTGCAAGGGCAACCCCGGCGAACACTCAGGCTCAGATTTTTGTTCGAGGCATCGCCGAGTAATTTATGGAGAGGTGGCTGAGTGGTCGAAAGCGGCACACTGCTAACGTGTTAACCTTTAATCGGGTTCCAGGGTTCAAATCCCTGCCTCTCCGCCTTCGGTTCGCTGAAGCGAACCTTCGGCGTGACGAAGTCCGCCAAGGTTTGCGAAAGCGATATTCTAAAAAGACATATTATTGCGATTAATAATATGTTTTTTTATTTTGCCGACATCTGATGTCGGCTTGCAGTATCGCTGTTCCTGGACAAGAAATTGCCGTACAGATTTAGATTAAACCTGTACGGCTGTTGGATTGTTGTTTGGCAGGGGATTTTTTATAAAATTCCACCGCATTGCCTCTCGAAGGAAGCACATTCGTGCATGCTGCAAAATGGACAACACTCTTTTGAAATCCATTTCCGCCTTGGACACCAAAATCCTGCATAGAAAGGCTCATTGCAACCATTGCTTGTAATAGGTCTCCTTCGTACTAGCTTTTCTCCACGTCTGACTCCACTGTTTGAAACACTTAGCTGAATTAGCATGTGCAGCCCTCCTTATGAATGGTAGTTTTCTTAACCTAATTGGATAATATCAAGCACCTGTCAAAAGGTCAATCAGGCAAAATATTTTTTGTAAAAAACAGAGCCTTTAATTTTTTATAAGCATGGTTCAATGAAATGTAATAAAAAAATTAGTTAAAAACTTTTCAACTTATCTTTGCCTAGAATATGCAATTCGGAGATGGCTCGGGTCAGGGCGACATAGAGCAGATCTCGGTTAATTTTTCTTTTTTCGTCCAAGATTGATTGCGGCATTGCTTCTGCATAATGCACATGTAATGAATCATTGCTTATGCCGACTAAAAACACGATGTCAAATTCCACCCCTTGCGCTTCGTTCATCGTCATGGCATGGATTTTTTCTTGGGTGGAAAAAGCCGCTGCAAATTCGCTCAAGTAGGCTGGCTCTTTGGCGATGATGCCCACGCTTTGAAATTGAGACTGGGATAGCGTTTTTTGGATATAGGCGATTTCTTGGGCGGATGAGGCAGTGGTGACCTCTGTGACAGGTGGGCCGTCTTTCAGGCCTTCCGGCAGTTCGATGGGATATCCCAGGCCTTGGATGAAGGTCAGGATGTTTTTGGTGTTGCGATAGACTTTGTGCAGCACTACTTGGCGTGTGTGGTGGATGTCCTCATCGATTTGGTTCCACTGCTGGATGGTTCCGAAATGCACTTGCTGCGCCATATCGCCGACATAGAGAGTAGAGCGGTTTTTCTCATT
This sequence comes from Parcubacteria group bacterium, assembly GCA_041659585.1. GTDB lineage: Bacteria > Patescibacteriota > Minisyncoccia > Moranbacterales > UBA2206 > UBA8518. The sequence continues at coordinate 3,311 of JBAZXY010000101.1, forward strand.
GAGGCAGGAATTGATGATGTGCAATTGAGAGGGAAGATAGTTTTGAAATTCATCAACCACAGCCAAAGAATATTGCAAGACGATCTTAGATTTTTTCTGGATGATGGCACCCTTTTTTGATTCCACTAAATATTCCGTGATGTTTTCCAGGCGTTTGTTTCTTTCCAGGCGATTTTTTAAAAGCAGTGTCAAATCTATTTTATCCATCAGTTTGTGTATGCGCTGTTGACGAAACATCTGCTGTTGTTGCGGATTGAAATGAGCGGCATAGATTTTTTCCAACAAGGGAAAACCCTCGCCAGCTGTTGGTCGATGCTTTTTCAAAGCTGCTAATTTGGCTAGTTCATAGCGATCTTTTTTCTCCTCCGTGGCGCCATAGCGCGGAGCATAGACGGCCTCGATTTTCAAAATAGCAAGGGCCCATTCCGGAAAAGTGGTAATTTGGACGTCATGGATGCCGAGCTCGGGCAGGAGTTGGGAAAAATATTTTTTAGTGCCCTGGTCTTGCACGAAAACAATGACAGACTGGCTGGGATATTTGTCAGCCAGATCAGGGGATTGGGTCAGGTAGGCGACGCGATGGAGGGCCAGAGTGGTTTTGCCGCTGCCGGCTGGACCGGAGATGAGAAAAGGCCCGACATGATGGGCGCGAATAACTTGGTCTTGGGCTTTTTCCATTTGGGCGACAATTTCCGGCAAGGCGAAACCGGTTTTGTGAGTGGAGAAATATTCTTGGAAGATTAGTTGGCGCGACTCCTCTGTGGTTTCACTGGAAAGGAATTTCAATTGGCTATTGGCAATCATGAATTGGTCCTTGCGCAAAAGCCGGGCTTTTTGCAATTGTCCATCCGGCAAGCGGTAGCTGACGTTCCCGGGATTTTCAAAGCGCAGGCTGGAAGCGGAAGCCATCCAGGAATAAACCGCTTCTTTTTGGAAACTGAATTTGCCGAAATAGAGCGAAGTAGTTTCTTTTTCCTGGTCATAGACAACATCGCAGCGCACGAAATAGGGCGAATCTTGCAAATAGGTCAGCTCTTCCAGTCGCTTCGCATTATATTTTTGCACTTGGTGGGCCACGATTTTATCAGCTTCGGTGAGAGTGGTATAGATGGCCTTATCACGCAGAATAATTTTTGCCAATTGTTTGTTGGCGCTATATACGTGCGTACTAACTTTTTCTAAATGCTGCCGGGCCGCAGATAAGATTTTTTCTTTGTTCATAGAATTTTCAATAATTTAGAGGTTACGCTTCTCATCCAGCAACCGTATTTTCAAAAAAATAACTCGAGTCTGGTTTTTCTCACTAAAATATTCCCTCCCTCTCGACGCCCATAGGAATATTATAGGGAAAAAACAAACTCTCAAACAAGATTTTTTTCAAATACGATTATTGGAATTCAAATGCGTAAGATATGCAATTAAAAAACCGCTTGTTAGAACATTTTTTGTCTTAAATTGCATTTTGGATACAATTTATTCGTTCTAATGTCAAAGCGATTTTTGAAGAAAGATATTTTAGCTGACTATTTACAAGAAGACTTTATTAAATCCAGTATGACATGCTCATAGGCCGATGTCAATATATGCAAGTGGCAGTAGTCTAAATGGAGAAAATAAACTCAGCTGAAATTAAAAAAGCAGTCGAGGGTAGTAATAGGTATAATCATTAAATTCAAAGCTTAGTCTTTTGTTTGTGTCAGATGGCCAAGTAGGACAAGCTAAAAAAAATATGGAAACAACCAATTTGGACATCCAGCCGGAAGCAATGGCCATGCCGCGCATCGGAGACAAGGCCCCGTCTTTCAAAGCGACAACCACGCAAGGCGAAATCAATTTTCCTGAACAGTACCGTGGGCAGTGGGTTATTTTCTTCAGTCACCCAGCTGATTTCACCCCTGTTTGCACTTCAGAATTCATCACCTTTGCCAGCTTGGAACAAAAATTTGCGGAGGCCAATTGCCAATTG
>JBAZXY010000102.1:0-5185 GCA_041659585.1 Parcubacteria group bacterium
TTTTGTATTGACTTTTCGTCTGGAAAATTATATTCTAAGTAGTGAAATTAAAACTATGTATAATTTTCCTAATCCCAAAACTACCGACCCAAAAGAGCGCCGAGTACAGCGCTTTTTTGAGGTTATTCCCGGGGCCATGACTTGGTCTACTTTTGTCCTGATGATTGGTATTTCCTTCTTTTTTCCAGTGGTGGCGGCCATTGGGATTATTGTCTTCGATGTCTTTTTTATTCTGAAAATAATTTTCATTACTTATTATTCCCTAAAGGCACATTTCACTATGCGGGAGAACAAGAGAATCAACTGGTGGGACAGATGTCAAAATGTGGTGCATCCGGTGGAATATGCGGCCAATTTGAAATTGCATATCCAAGCTTTGAAAGAATCTTTACGGGAAATATCCTTGTTTAACATCCGAGAGCGAAGATTGGTTCGGTCTAAGATAAAACAAGAACAAGAATTTTTGCAAGAAGTCAAAAAGTTAGTGCCAATCAAGGATGAAATTTGGGATTGGCGGAGTATTGTGCATGTGGTTTTCTTGCCTACGGCTAATGAGCCGGCGGAAATTATTGAGCCGGCCATTCAATCTTTGATGGATGCTAATTTCCCAAAAAGTCAGATGATTATTGTTTTAGGCACTGAGGAGCGCGAAGATCCGGCAACTCGTTTGCCCAAAGTGGCCTATTTGCAAAAAAAATTTCAAGGAGTCTTTCGTGATTTCATCGTCACTACGCATGAAGTGGCAGCTGGAGAGATGAAATGCAAAGCTTCTAATGCGGCTTATGCGACTAAGAAATTGATGGTTTATTTGGATGAGCGTCAAATTGATTACAAAAAAGTAATTTTTTCTAATTTTGATTGCGATAGCGTGGCGCATCCGGAATATTTTGCCGCTCTGACCTACGGCTATATCACTACTCCTAAACGATTGCAGCGAGCGTATCAACCCATTCCGGTCTATCACAACACCTTGTGGGACACCAATGCCGTGGTGCGGATGATTGTGACCGGATCGTCTTTCTGGCATCTCTATCAGAGCACTCGTCGGGAAATGGTGACATTTTCTTCGCATAGCGAGCCTTTCGATACTTTGGTAAAAGTGGGCTTTTGGCCGGTTAATATGATTAGTGAGGACTCTATTATTTATTGGAAATGTTTATCCTATTTTGACGGGGATTATGAGGTGTATCCAATTCACTTGCCTATTTCACTGGACGCAGTGCTGGCGGAAACCTATTGGAAGACGATTAAAAATCAATATAAGCAAAATCGGCGTTGGGCCTATGGGATTGAAAATTTTCCTATTACTATGCGAGCCATTTGGCCGAATAAGAAAATTGCTCTCAGTACTAAACTACGTATTTCTTTTGAGATGTTGGAAGGTCATTACACTTGGGCCACCACTGCTTTTGTGCTGGCTCTCATGGGCTGGTTGCCATTGGCTTTGGGTGGAGAAATCTTCCGTAGTAGCGTATTGGCGCACAATCTTCCTTTGATGACGCAAGTGTTGATGCAGATATCTTTATTTGGGATGTTTATTACGGTCCCATTATCCATGCTATCTTTGCCGCCCAAGCCTGCTAAATATCATTGGACGCGCTACTTCAATATGCTTTTTCAATATGCTTTATTTCCGGTGGTCGCCATTTTTTCCGCTCTTCCGGCGATTGATTCTCAAACACGCATTATGACTAAGAATTATTTCGGCGATTTTTGGGTGACGGAGAAGATTAGAAAATAAATATTCGCCACTTTTTATTCCAAATGGATTTTTTTTCCCTTGACTTTTGGTTTTTTTGTGAGTAATATGGGACAAAGTTAAAAAAGATGTTCTTTAAATAAATATGGCGTTTTATTTCCAGATAAATCACCCTCAACGTGTAAAGGAGACGAAAAAATGATAGAAAAACAATGTTTTTGCGGTGGAGGAGTTAAATGTCCAGAAAATACTCAGGAGTTGAAAGCTCTTGTGGATGAAGGGCAATACAATCTTTTATTTGCGGGAGTGGATGTTGGTGTTAATAAACATTATATTAAGGAAGTATGTCCTGATTGTTCCAGAAATATGTCGCTTAATGAGCTGGGAATGTTTATACAGCTGAATCCTGCGGGAGAGGTGATTGTTGACTGGAAAAAATATGTTAAAGATAACAATGCCAAAGATGATCCCAATAACTATATCAATAATGTATTGTGTAAGCTTAAAATATTGTCTGGCTTTGCACAAAAAAACTGGATAGTGATGTCGCAGACTCAAGGATGTTTGAATCCATTTTTCGGCAGATCGGTCAATCTTTATTTTACTTCACCTGACACGGCCTTAGCCTACGCCATAGCCTATATGGCGGTTAGTTTTGCAGCGAGACGTTGCCATGTGATCCAGCTCGGGCATGTGTTCCAGGTTTAATAACGGGGTCAAGTCATCGAAAAGGCACGTCCAGTGGGAGAATTCCCCTACTGGACGTTTTTTTATTCCAAATGGATGTTTTCTTGAAATTTTTTCAGAGCATCTCGCAAGTGAGGATGCTTTTTTAGTTGGGGATCGGCGTCCAGAATAGTTTGCGCTTCCGCCCGGGCAAATTTGATGAGTTTGACGTTGGTCAGGTGTTCCATGGCGATGTCCGGCAGGCCGGATTGGATGGTACCGAAGAATTGTCCCGGACCGCGCAACTCCAAATCTTTTTGGGAAATTTCAAAACCATCATTGGTTTCTTCCAGAGCCTGCAGTCTTTCGGTGGCTTTTTGGGTGTTGGAGTTGGTAAAGAGAAAGCAATAAGATTGCTGGGTGCCACGCCCCACACGACCGCGAAATTGGTGCAATTGCGAGAGGCCAAAGCGGTCCGCATCTTCAATAACAATCACTGAAGCGTTGGGGATATCAATCCCAACTTCCACTACCGAAGTGGCTACTAGAATATCCAATTCCTTATCTTTAAAATTTTGCATGACGTTTTCTTTTTCAGTCGCTTTCATCTTGCCATGTAAAAGGCCAATTTGTAGCTGGGGAAAAACTTCTTCTGCCAGGCGCTGGTGTTCTGAAGTAGCGGCTTTGACTTCTGCCAGCGCTTCGGAATCTTCCACGAGTGGCAGGATGATGAAAGCTTGTCGTCCTTGGTCGATTTCTGCTTGAATAAATTGATAGGTTTCTTGACGCAGATTAGGTGGAATAATGCGGGTAATAATAGCTTTTCTATTTTTAGGCATTTCATCCAGGATGGAAATTTCCAGGCTGCCAAATAAGGCAATGGAAAGGGTGCGGGGAATAGGAGTGGCTGTCATAGTTAGGAGATGCGGAATAGTCCTGGCTTGTCCATCGTTGGCAGACATAGTTTCTTGTTGGAGATAGGCGCGTTGAGCAACGCCAAAACGGTGCTGTTCATCGATGATGATAAGTACGAGTTTTTTGAAAGCCACGCTTTTTTGAATCAAGGCATGAGTGCCGATGACTATTTGTGCACTGCCATCCGCAATGCCGGCTAATAGATTTTCTCGGACGAGTTTTTTAGTTTTCAATTTTTTTTCATCCGGATTTGCTTTGAAATTTTTCAGTTCCTGGTAGGCATTAGTCAAAAGAGCAATGTTAATCTTATGGTTAGCAAATATTTGGCAAAAACCCTCGAAATGTTGCTTAGCCAGTACTTCTGTGGGAGCCATGATAGCCACCTGAAAACCAGCTTGGGATGTTTGCAAAGAGGCCATGGCAGCCACAATAGTTTTTCCGGAGCCCACGTCGCCATTGAGCAGACGATTCATAGGAGTGGTTTTTTCCAAATCTCTAAGGATTTCAAGAGAGGCTTTGCGCTGAGCGTTGGTTAATTGGAATGGCAAAGCCGCCACAAATTTTTTCATCAGTGGCTCAGCGAGCGGCATGGGGAGGGCAGTATTGCCTTCCCATTGTTTTTTGACTTGCAATGTTTTCAGTTGCATGAGAAACATTTCTTGAAAGGCAAAGCGTTTTTGCGCGCGCAAAAGTTTTTCTGGGGAAGCAGGAAAATGGATTTGCATCAGGGCCGTGTAGATATCATAGAGATTGAGGCGTTGGCGCACTTCATAGGGGATTGGATCTTCCATTTGCTGGGCCAGCTCCAAGAGAGGTTTTAATTGCCAACGTAGCCATTTGGAAGTGATGCCGCGCGTTTCGCTATAGACCGGCACTAAACAGCCGGTATTGGTGGTTTCTCGGCCAGCCCTTTCCCAGGCAGGGGAGGACATAGTCAAGAGCTTGCCCTTGAGGGTCAATTTGCCACTCAGACGCACGCGGGTGCCTTCTGGCAGTGATTCTAATACATAGGGCTGATTAAACCACACAGCCTTCAAGGGAAGGTGAGTCGCATCCTCAATGGTGATTTCCGCAACGGTCAGCTTGCGGCGAAAAATACGGGAGAGTTTTTTATTGGTTACCGTGCCTTCTACGGTGATGGTTTGATTAAGGTGATTTGTTGAAATAGAGGCAGTTTGGGAGAAATCATCATAGCGGAAAGGGAAACGCCATAAAAGATCTTCTACTGTGCGGAGATTCATTTTTTCCAAAACAGCGACGTATTTAGGTGTGATTTTGGAAATGTTTTTCAATTGTGTTTGCAAGGTAATCATAGATTAAGTATATTATTTTTATCGAAAAATGGGAAATAGGCAATAAGGTATATTTTTTTATAAAATTTGTTATATTATCAAGGGGATAGATGTAATTATTATTGAAGGTGGGTTAATTAATTTTTTTATAAAATTTTATGGAAAATTATACGCCACCTGTGTTGGAAGAAATAGAAGAGGATCAGAATATTAAATTACTAAGAAGTAATATTACCGCTATCAACACTTTATTGCGATTAGAAAGCAAGGAGGATATTAGCCATTTTTCCGTGTTGACTTTTTGTGACATGTTTTTGACTAATCCAATAATGGGAAAAAACCTAGAGCAAGGCAAAAGGGAAGAGTTGAATGAGCGAGTGAGAAATTTACGAGGGAAAGTAGGAGTTGATTGGGAGGAACAAGATTATGTGGAATTAGGGGTTATTATTGGAGAAATAAGGGAGATTTTCGAACGAGTGGTATAAAAGCAAAAAATCCTACCCGGGGTAGGATTTTTTTTATTGGAGGAAGCGAGAGGATTCGAACCTCTGGTACCTTTCAGTACAACAGTTTTCAAGACTGTCGCCTTCAACCACTCGGCCACGCTTCCATA
>JBAZXY010000103.1:0-5171 GCA_041659585.1 Parcubacteria group bacterium
TTTTTATACTCAGGCAACTGGTGGAAAAAAATGTTATACTGATGCTAGTGGAAATCCTGAAGATAATAGTAATTATCCAGGAACGGGCACTGTAACAACAAATGGTTCATTTGTTTTAGATAATGATATCACAACCACAACTGTCATTAATAACACAGAATTTTATTTCAAAATTCCTTTCGGAGTTATTTTAAAGCAAAATGGTGATCCTTTTATTGGTACAGATATTACTTTGCAAGATGCTAGTGGTACTGAAACGAATATAATAAAAATAAACGCTGCGGGAGAAATAATCGAAGATTAATAATTAAAAGGCTCAACCTTTGCCAAAGATTGAGTTTTGAGAAGGAATGACCCATAGACAACAAACAATCAACCCAAGAGCTTTTTCCCTTATTGAGGTGCTGTTTTCGATAGTGATGTTTACTGTTGGTATCTTGGGGGTGGTCAGTCTTATTAATCAAAGCATGGTTGCCTCTATGAATCGTCGGAATGAAACTATTGCCGGACAATTGGCTCAAGAAGGTATCGAGTTGGTGAGAAACATCAGGGATAATAATTGGCTTAATGATCCTGATCATCCATTTCAGAATATTGGAAATAGAGATGATGGAATAATAGATTATAATCCTGCTACTGAAGTGGTTGGGAATGGTGGTAATTTTAATTTGCATATAAATGATGATGGGTTATATGAACATGGCACTGCACAAGAATTTTTTCAGCGAAGAATAATTATTACTGGTGATGATGCTAATAAAACGATAAAAAGCATAGTGACTTGGGGAGGAAATACTCCAACTGATAGTCCTAGTGAAGATAGCTGTAGTCCCGCGACTAAATGTTTTTATACGGAAGTTACTCTGAATGGCGTTTGGGGGATAAATATAGCTAGTTAAAAAGTAGTAATTATCAAAGAATAATAGAAAATGCTTAATCTGACTAATAGAAAAATAAAGAGTCAAAGAAAGATAATCACTGGAAAGCGCGGTTTTTCGCTGATTGAGATATTGATCGCAATGCTTATTTTTGTCATAATGACACTGGTTGTCATGGGAACTTTTTTTGATATGATTAGCTCGCGTGCCCGGGTGCGCACTATTCAGCAGGACGTGGAAGATGCGCGCTATAGTATGGAGCTAATGGCCAAGACCTTGCGCATGAGTTCAGTTTTTACATTTAGCACTGGTAGTATTGAATTTTATGATTATTCTCAAAAAAAGTGTTTTAAGTATGTGGTAAATAATGATACTCATCAAATATCAGTCCAGACAACTGCTGGAATTAAGGATACTGCAGTGACTGATGGAAGCGACCCAATAAAAAATTGTGACACTAATTGGACTGCGCCAACATCAATGTCGGGAAGTGGAGTAAATCAATTATATTTCAATGTTGTCAAATCAGATAAATCTCCAAAAAAACTAGGCCATGTCACTATTGGAATGAAAATTTGTTATAGAGGAGTGTGTGATAATGGCAATGATGCAGCTATTATCCAGTCAAGTGTTTCTCTGCGTGATTATGGATATGTTAACGGTAGCTAAAAAAATATGAAAAAACTACAAAACAATTCAGGTTCTATCTTGGTCACCACCATCATGATTTTGTCGATTGTTTTGGTAACCACTTTGAGTATGGTTTTTGTGTCCAATATTGGTCACGATATGTCCGCCAGCTCCAATGATTCCTTAGTAGCCTACCAACGCGCCGACACTGGTATTGAAAAAACCTTGGCGGTGATTGTAGCTGGATATAAAGCAGTGCCCTTGAATGGAAAGTTTACTGCTAGTAGCTGGAAAGATATTGCTAATAATGTTGCTTGTGATAGTGCGACAAAAAAAATAATAAAAAAAAATGCAGATAATAGTAATTTTTATACCATCCAATTAATGAAACGACACGCTGTTGATTCTACGACAATGGATAAGGTTAATTGTGATGATGTGAATACTATGTTTTCTGAAATAACCATCATAAATTCTGTCGGAATTGTCCCCGGCAAAACCCAGCGGGCCGTCAGTGCAGATGTGCCGCGGGCTCCATAAGAATATTTTTGTGTAATTTGGAAAAAAGATATATAATAAAAGAATGGAATTCGCCGATTGGCGGATAGATGAATAAGAAAAAACTAAATTCTCTTTCGGGAGAAAACTAGAAAGGCGGGTGAGAATATAATTATGAAAAATAGAAAAAATTTAGGTTTCACCTTGATTGAACTTTTGATTGTTATTGCTATTATCGGTATTTTGGCGACAGCTATCTTGGTTGGCTTAAATAGTGCAAGGGATAGAGCAAAAGATGCATCTGCGTTGTCATCAGCTTCTTCTTCTGTTGGAGCGGTTTTGTTATGTATGGATAAGAAGGGTACTGTTGTAAATCCGCCAGCTGGATCTTCTACTACTACCGCAATTTGTAATCCAACAGGCACTCCTATTGAATATTGGCCAAATATTGATGAAAGTGGTTGGAGGTGGACTGTTGGTGCTACGCCATTTGTTACTAATACCGGAGCTTTTAATTATGGAGCAGTTAGTCTGCTTGACAGCAACAAAACAATAACTTGTAACAGTGCTGTAAATGGTGGAAAATGTACAAAATCAGGTTTTTAATCTAATTTTGAAAATCTAAATTTTTTTGAACATTACAAGGAGCAGGATGAAAATTCCTGTTTTTTGTTTGTGGAGCCTAGTGCTATGCTTTTGGATTTCCAAGAGCTTAGCTCTAGGAGAGAGTCTTTTTTGTGGGTGTGGTATAATAGAGCTATGGATAAACAATCAGCCAAAAATAGAATAGAAAAGCTGGCGAAAGAAATCAACCGTTTGCGCTATGCCTATCATGTCTTGGACGCGCCGGAAGTGACCGATGAGGTCTATTCGTCTCTGATGGACGAGTTGAGACATCTGGAAGAGCAATTCCCGGAGCTATTAGCGCCGGATTCTCCGACGCAAAGGATTGGTGGACAGCCTTTGGAAAAATTTCATAAGGTGACCCACGCTGTGCGGCAATGGTCTTTTTCGGATATCTTTTCTTTCACTGATTTGCAAAAATGGGAAGAGAAAATTCAGCGGATGGTGGAGAAGTTGGAAGGAGGTCAAGGCGGTAAAGGAGGGTTAGGTGAATTGGAATATGCGTGTGAAATCAAGATTGATGGTTTGAAAATTATTTTGACCTATGTCGATGGCCTATTTGTGTCCGGAGCGACGCGCGGCGATGGCCTGGTGGGGGAGGACGTGACGGAGAATTTGAAAACCATCCAGAGCTTGCCGTTGAAACTCAACTATCCGGTGTCCGGCGTTTTCGTGGGGGAATGTTTTTTAGGCAAAGCGGAACTGGCTAGAATTAATAAAGATAGGGAAAAAAGAAGCGAGGCGCCGTTTGCCAATTCTCGCAATGCCGCCGCCGGTTCCATTCGTCAATTGGATCCCAAAATTGCCGCGGCTCGCAAACTGGATGGTTTTATTTATGACATTGACCAGTTGGAAATTTCAAATTCTAAATCTCCCCTCTCGACTCAGGCTGACGCTTCGCCCGCTTCGTCAGAGCTTCAGCGAGGCGAGTCAAGCCGAGGCAGGCAAATTTTAAATAAGGAGGATGAATTAAAATATCCGGAAACGCAGATGGAGGAATTGGAGATGTTGAAAAAATTAGGTTTCAAGGTCAACCCAGAAGCTAGGTTGTGCAAAAGCATCGAAGAGGTAGAAGTCTTCTACCAAAGTTGGATAGACAAAAAAGACAAACAAGATTATGGCATTGACGGGGTGGTGCTGAAAATCAACGCCATAGCTGTGCAAAAAGCACTGGGCTATACTGGCAAGAGTCCGCGTTGGGGCGTGGCCTATAAATTTCCAGCTGAAAAAGTAACCACCGTAGTAGAAGACATTTCCGTGCAAGTGGGTCGCACCGGCGCCTTGACGCCGCTGGCGCATTTGCGTCCGGTGTCGGTGGCTGGATCGACCGTCAGTCGTGCGACACTGCACAATGAAGACGAAATCAAGCGTTTGGACATTCGCCTGGGTGACACGGTGGTGATTCACAAAGCCGGAGACATCATTCCGGAGATTGTGGAAGTGCTAGTGGGTTTGCGCACCGGGGCGGAAAAAAAGTTTCACATGCCCAAAGTCTGTCCTATTTGTGGCGGAGAAGTGCGACGGGAAATCATCGCCAAGAACAAAAAAGGGACAGCGGGTACCTATCAGGAAAGTGCCGCTACCTATTGTGTGAACCCCAATTGTTTTGCGGTGGAGAAAGAAAAATTGAGTCACTTTGTGTCCAAAAAAGGTTTCAATATTGATGGGATGGGAGAGCGCATCGTGGAGCATCTGCTGAGTGAAAATTTGATTTCCAATATGGCGGAAATTTTTGAATTGAAAACCGGAGACTTGGAACCGTTGGAACGCTTTGCGGAAAAATCAGTCTTCAATTTGTTAGACGCTATTGAAAAAAGCAAAACCATCACGGTGGAAAAATTTTTGTTTGCCCTGGGCATCCGGCACGTGGGAGAAGAAACAGCCGTGCTCATTGCTCGCGCAATTCGCACGGAATTTCCAATTTCCCCGTCTCGACTCGTGGAGACGACCACTCGTCGATCCGAGGCGGGCAATTTCCAATTTCTAAATAAATCTCAAAATTCAAAATTAAAAATTCAAAACTTAGGAGATGTAATAGAATATTTTCCTGAAATTACAGTGGCGGACTGGTTGCGGATAAAAGGGATTGGCGAAAAATCGGCACAGAGTCTGGTGAGCTGGTTTGCTGTTGAGGAAAATGTGGAACAATTGCGCAAAATGGAATTATCTGGAGTGAAAGTGGTCTTTCCCCAGCATGCAGAAAACAAGGAGTTGAAGTTGGCCAATATGACTTTTGTTTTGACGGGGGAGCTCCCGGGCTTTACAAGAGACGAGGCAAAAGATATTATTAGGAAGCAGGGAGGTCAGGTTTCTTCATCAGTGAGCAAGAAAACTAGCTATGTCTTGGCTGGAGAAAATCCTGGCAGCAAATATGATAAAGCGGTGGCACTGGGAGTGGCGATTATCGACGCAGAGCAGTTTAGGGAAATGCTTAGATAGAATTTTAAAAGCTAAATTTGAAATTTTAAATGAAGGTTTAATATTTTAAATTTAAAAATTTATAATTTAAAATTGGTAATTTATTAATAATATGATAACTAA
>JBAZXY010000104.1:0-5094 GCA_041659585.1 Parcubacteria group bacterium
GAGGCACTAATCATCAACACTAAGAAAATGAGTGAAGAAGTGCGCGCCAAGCTTTTGAGTGATGGCAGTCACAGCTATCAAGGCCGCATCTATCCTATTGATGCTAATGGCATCTCCATGGAAATCGTCGGTCAGCCGCGACCCAACACTGTGATTCTAGGCAAATTCATCCAAGTGACGGAAGCAGTGCAACTGGCTAGTGTAATGGCGGAATTTAGAGAAATTTTTGAACAAAAAATAGGCTCAGAGACCACTCAAAAAAATATTTTAGCTATAGAAAAAGCATATGACACAATCTAAGGATAAAAAATTAGAAATAGAAGAAGGGGCAGTGATTGCTCATGATTTGACTAAAGCCGCCAAGACCGGTGATTGGCGCTATATGAAGCCGGAAGTGGACAAGGAGAAGTGTATCGGTTGCACGACTTGCGTGCCTTTTTGTCCGGAAGCTTCTATTGAAATGAAAAAATTTAAAGAAGGGCAAAGGGATAAGGCGGATATTGATTATGATTTTTGCAAGGGTTGTGGCGTGTGCGCGCAGGTGTGTCCCATTAAGGCGATTACGATGAAAAAAAGTTAAAAAAATTCTATGATAAATAAAAGTAATAATAGAATAGCTCTGGCAGGAGGATATGCGGCGGCGGAAGCTTTGCGTCAAGTGGAGCCGGACGTGATGGCGGTCTATCCGATCACTCCCCAAACCACCATTATCGAAACTTTTGCTAAATATAAGGCGGATGGCGAGACAGAGACCGAGCTCATTGAGGTGGAGTCAGAGCACAGCGCGATGTCAGCATGTGTGGGTTCTAGTGCGGCGGGAGCGCGGACGGTGACAGCCACCAGCTCACAAGGCTTGGCCTATATGCACGAAGTGCTGTATATTGCCAGTGGGATGCGTCTGCCGATTTTGATGGTGGTTTCCGCCCGGGCTTTGAGTGCGCCGCTTAGTATTCATGGCGACCATTCAGACGTGATGGGGGCACGAGATGCGGGCTGGATTCAAATTTTTTCTGAAAATACACAAGAAATTTATGATAACACGCTGATTGGTATGAAGCTGGCGGAAAAAACCAAATTGCCGGTGATGGCCATTATGGATGGCTTCAATACTTCGCATTGTGTGGAGAATTTGGATTTGTTAGCTGATGCTGCGGTGCGCAGTTTTGTGGGAGAATTTTCTCCAGAAAGACATTTATTGGACCCGGAAAGTCCGGTCACTTTTGGCGCGGTGGCTCTGCAAAATTCCTATTTCGAATTCAAGGTGCAGCAGGAAGAAGCGATGGAAAAAGCCAAGCAGGCTTATTTAGCGGTAGCCAAAGAATTTGAGCAATTAACCGGCCGGAAAAAGGATTTTTTTGAAAGTTATGCGCTGGAGGATGCGGAGAGTGTGATTGTGTTGGCCGGCTCGACCGCCGGCACTACCAAGGACGTGGTGGACGTAATGCGGAGCGAAGGAAAAAAAGTAGGACTACTGAAAATCAATTTGTTCCGTCCCTTTCCGATAGAAGAAATTCTGGCGGCTTTGAAAAATGCTAAAAACATTGCTATTATGGAACGAGTGATTTCTCCGGGAACCTTTCCGCCGATTTATAATGACATTGTAGCTGGACTATATCAGCAGGCCGAGGGGGAAAAGAAAAATATTCAATCGATTGTATATAGTTTGGGTGGCAGGGATATTTTCGCCAAAGATATTCAAAAAATTTTTGCTGACTTGGAGACAGGAAAGGTTATAAGGAGTATTAAATATATTGGTTTAAAATAACTTTATGTCAAGATTTGAGCAATTTGAACAAGTCGAAAAGGATTTAGAAAAAAATAATAATTTAGAGCTTAGGCGTGCTGGGAAAGTACCTGATTCTGACTTTTCACATCTTAAACGCATGCCTATTCCAGATAAATACAGGACTCTCTCAGAAAAAGAAAAAATAGAGAAGGCATTGCTGGATAGATTCGGGGATTCAGGCAAATGAAAAGCTGTTTCTGAAAAATAGATTAAATATATTGGTTTAAATAAAGTTTAAATTTATGGATGAGGAAAAAAAGAAAAAGATGCAAGAAGTGCTGACGGAATATACCAGAAAAATGGATGTTTTGCGCAAACAGCAGGCGGATATTGTGCAGGAATTTGTGATGCAAAGAGATAAAAAGCAACAAGAGGAAATAACGAATAAATTAAACGCATAACTATATGGAACAACGAATTGACACAAATACAATTGAAACAATCCCAAGCGGCATGTCACCGATTAGTCATGAGGAAGAGGGTAGTATAGAAGATTTTTTAGCAATCACCCAAGGGGATATTAATGATCAGTTTAGTTCACTTGAAAAAAGATGTACTGATTATCAAGGGGTTGATATGGAAATAATACTTGCTGAAGCTAAAAAGTTACGAGAAGAGGCCATGGATAAGCTGGGACGGATTAAAAATGCCAATTGAGATGCTGATAGTGTTGCAAAAAAAATAGAACATTGGAATATATAAAGATAAAACTATGAATAAAGAATTAGCCAAAAATTTTGCCTCAGGACACAGCGCTTGCGCGGGGTGTGCCTTTCCGACGATTGTGCGCACCATCCTAGCGCAGTCACCAGATCCGGTGGTGGTGTCCAATGCAACCGGGTGCTTGGAAGTGACTTCCACGCTCTATCCCTATACCGCTTGGCAAAATTCTTATATCCATAGTGCTTTTGAAAATGCCTCGGCGACGATTTCTGGTGTGGAGTGCGCCTACAAGGCTTTGGCGAAAAAGGGCAAAATGAAAAAGAAAATCAAATTTGTGGTTTTCGGAGGTGATGGTGGCACCTATGACATCGGTTTACAGAGTCTTTCCGGCGCATTGGAACGCGGTCATGATTTTTTGTATGTGGTCTATGACAATGGCGGTTATATGAACACCGGCAATCAACGCTCCAGTGCCACGCCCTATGGCGCAGCCACAGAAACTACTCCGGATGGCAAGGAATCTTTCGGCAAGGTGGAGATGCGCAAGAATCTGATGGAAATTGTGAATGCCCATCACATCAAATACGCCGCGCAAGCCAATGTGGCTTATTTAGCGGATTTGAAAAAGAAAGCTAAGAAAGCTTTTGAAACGGAGGGTCCGGTATTTTTGAGTGTTTTTTCTCCGTGCACCAATAACTGGAAATTTCCCACTTCGCAATATGTGGCCATTGCTAAATTGGCGACGGAAACTAATTTTTGGCCGTTGTACGAAATTGAAGATGGCAAATATAAAATTAATTGGTCCACGGAAAATCCGAAGCCGATTGAAGAATTTTTGAAGACCCAGGGGCGCTTCAAGCATCTTTTTTCGGAAAAAAACAAAGGAGTGATTTCTGAGATGCAGAAAATTTTGAATGATGAATGGAATAGATTGGCAGAGAAAAATAATTTGCATGGTGCTTGATAGTTTAGACGCCGCTTTAGCTCAGTTTCGGCCATAGGCCGATCGGCCTATGGCCGAGGCAAGCTTGTTTCTAGTGGTATATAATGTTATCAACGTAATATTGCCGCCTTAGCTCAGTTGGCAGAGCGACGCATTCGTAACGCGTAGGTCGTCGGTTCGTTTCCGACAGGTGGCTCAATAATAAATAATTTTTTTAATCTCCATGGAAAAGGAAGTTTTGCACAGTTGTGAAATCAATTACGAAGAAGATGCTAAGGGGGTTTTGCTTTATCTGGAAAATCATCTGGAGCTGGAAGAATTCAAAACCATTTTTGATCATGCCCGATTGCATGGCAAGGCCTATTTTCAAGACAGGGCAGGTCATCATTTTATGGTGGAATATAAAAACGGGGAATATTTTCTTTTGAAGAAATAAAGAAGTAATTTTTAAAAGTAAAAAATATGAAAACTTACATTTGTGAAATCTGTGGCGATGCCTATATCGGCGAAGAAAAGCCGAGTGAATGCCCATTTTGCGGGGCATTGAAAAATTTTATCAAGGATGGGGCACAGGCGCAACCGTATGTAAATCGGGGAGTTGAATTGTCAGAACTTTCGAGAAAAAATTTAGAAGAAACGGTGCGATTGGAATTGCGCGCTAATGCTGTCTATCTATGCATGGCGGGCAAGGCTAAGAACTATGAAATCAAGGCGATGTATAAGCGCGTAGCTAAAGTTGAATTGGAGCATGCTAGTATCGCCTGTAAATTGATGAAAATTTCATTGCCAACGGTTAATCCGGAAGTATGTGATGATGAAGATGTGAAGAATTTTGCAGTCACTGTGAAACTTGAAGAAGATGCTACAGCGATATATGCGAAATTTGCCAAAGAGGCAATTGAACAAGAAATTAAAATTATCTTTACGGCATTGATGCAAGTTGAGGCCAGTCACATAACACTTATAAAAAATTATTTATAAAAACTTTCTAGATGATCAAGGAACTTCAGGAAAAATTAGTTGCCCTGCAGGATAAGGTCGCTCTTTTGAGCGACTATCTTTGATGTGCCAAAAAAACAAGCTCGCATAACGGAGCTAGAAGAGAAGTCTGCACAAGTTGGTTTTTGGGATGATAGTCAAAAAGCTTCTGGCATCATGCAAGAGGTGGAAGAACTACGCCGAGAAATTCAAGAATTAAGCACTTTGGAGACGGAGTTGGATGAATTATTGGAAATGGCTGGCATCATAGGTGAGGATGGGGAAGAAAGTTTGGAGATAGAAAAAAGAATAGTGGAAATCGAGGTCTTGATTGACAAACTGGAATTCAAGATTCTTTTAGGTGGAGAATATGATCGTAGTGATGTCATTATGGCTATCCATGCGGGAGCGGGCGGCGTGGATGCGCAGGATTGGACAGAGATGTTGTTGCGCATGTATCTGCGGTTTTGTGAAAAAAAGGGTTGGCGCACCAAAGTTTTGAGCGAATCGCGAGGAGGTGAGGCTGGTATCAAGAGTGTGACACTGGAAATCAGCGGCCCCTATGCCTATGGATATTTGCAAAGCGAAGCTGGGGTGCATCGCTTGGTGCGCTTGTCGCCTTTTAATTCTGACAATCTGCGACAAACTTCATTTGCTTTGGTAGAAATTTTACCGGTCATTGAAGAAATGGCTGAAGTGCAAATCAATCCCCAAGACGTGCGGG
>JBAZXY010000105.1:0-5078 GCA_041659585.1 Parcubacteria group bacterium
GTTGGAGAGTCGCTACTTTTCGCTTCCGTGCTTCCTCTTGAAATTTCATCTTTCTTCGCGCAAGGACCTGGAGGTTACTCGTCATGGCATCAATATTATCGTAAGATATCTTGGTGAACCTATGAAGAAACTCCTTAGCATGCCCCAATCGCCTTATTTGTGAGGGGGGATCAAAAGCACAGCTCTCGCTGGTGTCGCTGAGTATGCTATTAAGGATATGCTCAAGGGAATTCCGGTATAATTTTTCACGCTCAAAGTAATAATTAGTATCAAGCATACGTACCTCTTTAGTAAAATGGTTGTGATTGTTAAAAAACAAGGTTTATTTTCATTCAAAATTTCAATTCTAGGCACTGATTTATCATTATACGCTAAAAAAAGCATTTTGTAAAGGGCTAGATGGATAAAGGCTTAGCTAAAGTATAATAAGAAGGGGGGGGAATTGACAAGTTCAGATGGAGCGCCTATTCGCCAATGCCCAGTCTTGGATGGTGTGTGTCAACTGGCAAAAAGAGTTGAATGAGGTTAGAATGGGAGTAGATGATGTATAAATAGCTTTAAAATTTTCAATAAACTATGATGAATAAAGAGCAAAAAATCAAATGTCCCAACTGCGGTGAATCCATTTCTATCGATGATGTTTTGACGCAACAAATCGAAGCGGATATCCGCAAAGAAATGGAGAGCCAGCAGAAAGCGCAAGAAGCGGAGCTAGCTAGCCAAAGAGATTTGCTAGAAAAGCAAATTAAGGAATTAGCTGTAGCTAGGGAGGGAGCTCAAGCGGAAATTGCCATGCAGGTAGCGAAAAAGATGGAGGTGGAAAGGTTGGACCTGCGCAAGCGGATTAAGGTTGAGGCGGAAAAAGAGCAAGCGGCAGAAAAGAAAATGTTGGAAGATCAACTAGCTGAGAAAGATGAGAAGTTACGTTTGGCTGGGGAGAAAGAATTAGCTATGCGTCGTGAAAAAAATAAACTGGAAGAAGATCGGCAGAATTTTGAATTGGAAAAGCAGCGGCAATTAGATGAAGAGCGAAAAGTTATCGCTGAAGAGGCGAGTCGAAAGGCTAATGAGGAACAGCAATACGTCATTGCTCAACTGAAAAAGCAACTCACTGATGCCACTAAGGCTAAGGATGATTTGGCGCGCAAGCTGGAACAAGGTTCGCAACAATCACAAGGTGAAGTTTTGGAATTGGAGCTGGAAGAAATTTTGCGGGCGGAATTTCCTTATGACGAAATTATGCCGGTGCCCAAAGGGGTGAATGGAGCTGACATCATCCAGCGCGTGCGCAATCGCGCCGGCCACCTGTGCGGACAAATCGTCTGGGAATCCAAGAAGACCAAAGCGTGGAGCGAGGGCTGGATTCAAAAATTGAAAGATGATCAGCGTGCTATCAAGGCGGATCTAGCGGTGATTGTGTCCACCGTTTTGCCGGAAGGCGTGAAGGGTTTCGTGCTGCGTGACGGGGTGTGGGTGTGTGATATCAAATTGGCCACCGCTCTAGCTATGGCCTTGCGTATCAATCTGGAAGCGGTCACTCAGGAAAAAGCCATGTCAGTGGGCAAAAATGAAAAAATGGAGGTGCTTTATGCTTATCTGACAGGCGTAGAATTCAAGCAGCGAGTGGAAGCTATTGTGGAAGCTTTTTCTAATATGGATGACGGATTGAGAAAGGAGCGGATGGCTTATGAAAAAATCTGGTGTGAGCGGGAGAAACAAATTAAAAAAGTGATTACCAATACCGTCGGGATGTACGGCGATCTGAGCGGGCTAGTGACTTTGCCGCAGATAAAAAGTTTGGAGTTGGGAGAAGTGGAGGAAAGTGTGAATCAGACAATCTTTTAGGTATAATAAAAACGCCCGCCTAATATGCTAGTTAGCGGGTGTTTTTTATTGCATATTGCTCCGCCAGGCTGGCTTAACGAAAATTTTCTAATCCAGGGATGGATTGTTTGCGCATGTCGGCAATAAATTGACTGATGATATCGCCGTGACTTTTCTTCTTTTTTCATCCACTGCTTGAAGCCGGAAAATTGAATCATGACATAACACAGTAGGTTATGATTTCTTAATCACCTAAAAAAAGTGAATCGAAGTAAGTAGTTCGACTGAAAAGGGAAAGGAGGGTAAAATAAAAGTAATAGGAAGCTAAAGCATTTTAATGCTAGAAATAAGTTTGATATGAATATTCAGCGCAAATTAGTTAGTCCGGTATTGATGTGGGTGATTGTGGTCATGGGTTTTTGGCTAATCTTTTGGTGGGTGGCGCCGCGCTGGGTTTTTCCGCGCAACATGTTCACCTTCTTTCTGATTATCCCAGCTCTTGCTTATTGGCTCTATTTTTTTCTGGGCGCCATCTTGGTTCATCGCAAGGCACCTCTTTCGGCAGATGCCATCGATCGCTTGATTACGCGTGGCGTCTATGGGCAAGTGCGCCATCCTATTTATGCGGCGGATATCGTGTTGGGGTGGGCTATTTTTTTAGGCTATCCGGATGTGCGGTTTTTGCTCGGTGCCCATTGGCTGATGTTTGTGCTGTTATTTTGGATGCGCCGGGAGGAAAAAGCGCTGAGCGAGAAATTCGGGGCGGAGTATGCGGAATATATGGCTCGTGTGCCGAAAATCTTTCCCAAATTTTGGTAACAAAAACTAAATTTATAAAACCTAAACTATATGAAAATAATATCATTTCTTGCTCCAGGGGAGCCCAATCGTTCTAAAGAAACTATTTATTTAGCATCCTCGACCGTGCTAGGGGCACTAATGGGATTTATTGGTTCCGCCTTAGTAGAAATCAAGTATATCCATGCTCTATATCGCAGTGGCACCCTGGCTTATTTTGGAAATAATCATGATTTATTCGTGCTTTTGCAAATATCTTTTTTGACATTGGGCGCGCTAGGGGGATTCTTGGCGGGACGCTTTTGGTGGCGAAAAATTTATGTGGAAAAAGTATGGCTCAAAAAAAGATGGGGGCGGGGATAGTGAATGAAAAAAACTGAGACAATTATAAAAAGCTCCGGCATTAAGAATCTAATGTCGGAACTTTCGGTTTTAGGGACGCGCTGGTCGCGATGATGTTTTTTGCACTTGATGGAGGCGGCTTTTCTCAGGCAAATCAACTTTAATAACATCTATGAAGTGATAGGATTTTTTTCCGCTGGCAATATGCAGCAGAGTGAGCATGCTTTCTTCAATTTCGATGAGTATAAAACCTCCTTTCTTATCTTTTTTGAGAGTGACTGTAGAAGCACTCTCAACACTGATTCTTTTTCGGTAAAGCTTTTTTAGTGCTGCGATTAACGATGCTCTTTGGGATTGCATATTAATCTCCTAATAGTTGAGGTTAGTATTCAAAGCACCAGCCTTTGCCAAGGGTTGTTTTTTTACATTGTTATTAAGGTGCCTGTAATTGGAATTGCTTTTGATAATGTGACTATAATCCTATAATTAATCTAGGTCAAGTGAGTGGGTAAGATGTGGTGTTATTGGGAAATAATTTTTTGGAAAGGCTGTATTAGTAGGCAGTATAAATAATGTGATTCCTATGAAAAAGAGACTTTTTTTAGTAGCTATTTTACTATTTTTCTTCGTCCCGGTTTGTCAGGCGGCGCCGGCTCGTTGGGGCTTGGCTTTGAATATGGAGACCAAGGAATGCGCCGGTTATTGGGCAGGGGATGAGTTTGTAGCCTATCATTTGCCGGCCGGCTGGAAGGCGTATTATCCGACGTATGCCGAGAGTGGTGCTTGGGGAAAAATTATCACTGAAGCGGGGGAGTGCAGTTTCCAAATTCGAAAAGAGGAAGCATGCTGTATGGAATTGGGCTATACTTTTGTTGCCAGAAATATCGGTCAAGGACAGAAAGAAATTTTGCGGGATCGAGACGCTTTTGAAAAAAGTTTAACGCAGCATAGGCAATCATGGCCAGTGTTTTTTAGGGCTACTCTGTTAGGAATAGCCGTTTTGATGGTTAGCGGAATAATCTTCGGGATTTATTTTATTAGAAAAAGAATGTATGTGAAAAAAATATTGATTCCAGGGATAAAAAATAAGATTAAATAACTAATAACCAAAAACAGATGGAGAAAAAAATAATCTTTTCTTTAATTATTCTATCTTCTGCCTTACTACTGACTGGTTGCGCAAAAGAAAAGGAGCAGCAAATTGGCAAAGAGGATGTGAAGGGAGTGCCTCAGGAAAGCATGGAAGGAGGAAATGCGTCGCGCAATGTATGTCGGGAAGAAAAAGTGAAGCTGCCTAATTATGGCGATCCGGCACAGCGTTTGGTTAATTGTTTTGTGCAATATCCGGGCGAACCGACGCGTGGGGATAAAAGCTATTATATTGTGGAAGATATCTGTGGACAGTTCACACAAATGTTTATGGAAAATATGCTGGGGCAAAAATTAATCAAAATTGAGCCGCCTCAGCTGAGTGCGGCGAATGGTTGCAGCTATTATTGGAATAAGCAGGATTATGTGGTGCTCAATTTGGAATATCTGTCTGCGGAGAATCAGCGCCAGGGCCAGGAGGCACTAGGGAGACAAGTGACTCAGAACGCAAAAATACCCCTGGCTAATTGGGTGGTAACTGAAAAAAGTGGTGCGGTGAATGCCGTTTATCTTATTTTGGGTCCGCAGAAATTCATTTCCCTGCGCCCAAGTTCGATGAGTGTGGTCGATCAGATAAGTCTTATTGATGTGGCGGCTAAGATCGCCCAGGAAATTAAAAATTATAAATAGTCCAGGGAAAGAAACTTGACGAACGATGGTACTAGAAGATGAAGCGCAGCATTTGTGTTTTGGGCGTCGGTAAAAATATTTTTTAATAAAAATGATATGAAAATCAATCGGCTAAGTTTTTTAGTTTTGTTGGCAGCTATTTTTCTCCTTAGCGCTTTGGCGATGATTTTTTTCCTGGCAAAAATGAGAGTGGCCAAATTAATAATAAAATAACGGATGATAACGGCAAGAAATTATCTGGAGAAGATGAGGCTTTCTATCAGCGATTATATAATCCACCCACTGGAGGTAATCCGGAAAACAAGGGCAAAATTGTTTTTTCTTCAGATCGGGGA
>JBAZXY010000106.1:0-5073 GCA_041659585.1 Parcubacteria group bacterium
CGCGGAAGAAGCTAAATTAGCGGGAGCTGATATCGTGGGTGGGGAAGAATTAATTGAGAAATTTGCAAAGAAAATCGACTTTGATGTCTTAGTAGCTACTCCAGAAATGATGCCTAAATTAGCACGCGTAGCTAAGGTGCTGGGGCCAAAGGGTTTGATGCCAAATCCAAAAACAGAAACCGTAACTACAAAAATCAAAGAAGCAGTAGAGGCTTTGAAAAAAGGAAGAGCAGCTTTCAAAAATGATGACTCTGCTAATGTGCACCAAGCAGTGGGCAAACTTTCTTTTGATGACGCAAAAATTATTGAAAATATACAAGCCTTTGTAGCAGCTGTGGAAAAAGCAAAGCCAGCCGGTTCCAAGGGAAAATTGATTACTAATATCACTCTTTGTTCTACCATGGGTAATGGAATTAGAATAAAAATGGCTTAGTCTGCATATGGTACCATGAAAAAACACTGATTATTTTATTAATCAGTGTTTTTTTGATTTGTTAAATTATTGACCGGACACTATTTTGTTGCTAGAATAAGATGGTGTTTAATTAGCCTAAAAACAAATATTAATGGAAAAAAACAATAAGATTGTCATTGGTCTGTTAGGAGAAAGCGGCTCAGGCAAGGATACGGTAGCGCATTATTTGCAAGAAAAATATGGTGCTAAATTAATGCGTTTTGCTGATCCTATTAAAGAGACATTGAATATTTATTTTGAAAGAAGTTCTCGCGAGGACCAGCAGTGGTTGGCTTTGGAATTTCGCAAACGGTTCGGGGCGGACATCCTGTCGCGTGCACTGGCGAAAAAAATTGCTGATACGGACGGCATCATTGTCATTAATGGCATTCGCTTTTGGGAGGATTATGATTTTGTAGAAAGTTTTGAAGGTGGGAAGACGTTATATGTGACAGCGGATCAAAAGTTGCGCTGGGAAAGAACGGTGACACGCCATGAAAAATCAGATGATGATGTTAGCTTGGAACAATTCCAGGCAATGGAAAAAATTGAAACGGAGGTGCATATTCCGGAAATTGGAGTGAAGGCAGATCGCATCATTCGTAACGAAAAAGATTTAGCCTTTTTATTGCAAGAAACCGATGCATTTATGCACAGCCTTCTGGCTGAATAGAGAAAAATAAGAATCCCTCGATAAAAGAGGGATTTTTTTGACCAAAAGCACATAAGATAGTACTATTAGAGGAGAGATGGATGTAAATATAACTGGTTATTTTTTTAAAAAAATGAAAACTGATAAAAGAAAAGGTTATCTGGACTGGGACGAAACATTTGTGCAATTGTGCAATATTATTGCCCTGCGCAGCAAAGACCCTAATACACAGAACGGATCATGTATTGTGAATGATAAGAACGTTATTTTAGGCATGGGTTATAACGGGTTCCCCTTTGGATGCAGTGATGATGTTTTGCCTTGGAGTCGGGAAGGGGAATTTTGTGACACTAAATATGCTTATGTGGTGCATGCTGAGGCCAATGCTGTTTTCAATGCCAATGGGGATGTGGCTGGTGCTCGTTTGTATTGCAGTCTTTTTCCGTGCAATGAATGTGCTAAAATCCTGATTCAAAAGGGAATTAAAGAGGTGGTTTACACCAGTGATAAATATCACGATGCTGATATTTGGAAGGTATCCAGAAAGCTGCTGGATTTGGCTGGAGTGACCTATCGTAAGTATGAAACTAAACACGATTTAATTCTTAAGAAAAAAGAGCAATAGTATGGAAAAGATAGTGATTGGTTTGGCAGGCGAAATGGCTTCGGGCAAAGGTACGATCGCCGCATATCTTAATGAGAATTGTGGGGGCAGCACTCATCGTTTTTCTACCATCTTGCGGGACGTGGCGGCCCGAATGTATTTGGAAGAGAATCGAGAAAACTTGCAAAAAATCTCTACCTTGTTCCGCCAGAATTTTTCCGAGGATATTTTGTCTAAAGTTATTTTTAAAGATGTGGAAAATGATGCTAGTGCGGTCGTAGCGGTGGATGGCGTACGGCGGTTTTCCGATATTGTTTATTTGAAACAAATGCCGAATTTTCGCTTGATTTATGTGGAAGCAGGCATGGAAAAAAGATTCGAGCGCATCATCAAAAGAGAGGAGAATGTGGATGACGCCGGCAAGACGTTTGAGCAATTCAAAAAAGAACAAGCACAAGAAGCGGAGTCGCAAATTTCTGCCCTGCGCGCAGGTGCCGATTTCGTAGTGGACAATAACGGTACCTTGGAGGATTTGCACGCGCAGATTGATAGGATAATTGAAAAATGTAAGGAATAGTCTTGTTTGAAAATCAATCATTGAAGTATGATGATTAGATAATCTTAAATATCTTTAATTTTTTAGAGTATTCATATGATTAAGAAAATTGAATTATTAGATGGTCAACCATTGGAAGTGGCGAGTCATGCGGCGTTGAGATGTTATCAGCCCAAGGATCCACAAATGGGGAAGCTAATTGATGTGGAAGGAAGACTTTTCTCTCCTGGTCATCATACTACGCTTCAACATGCTAAATCTTTCTTTACTTTTTCCATTGAGGGTATTGCGGTTGGTGATATTATCTTCGGCTTGCATCTAACACATCCGTTTTATAATTCAGATGAGCGAAGTGGTCGTTATTGCGCTGCTATGTATTTGGAACCAGATTTCTCTGATATAGAGAAATATATCAAGGGTTATTGGCCAGATATCAAGAAAAAAGAATTGAAAAATGTTTTGGACTATGTTCGAATGGGGGTTGAGCTATATCAAAAAAATATTTCAGTTGCTGCTGAGATTGCCAAAGATCTAATTAAGAAGGAGCGCCCATTTGTATCAGAAAAATATATTGAAATGAACGCCCCAAAAATTGCTCAGGAGCAAATGAGAATGTTTATTCCAGTAATTTTTCCAACTGGGTTAGATTTTACGGTTAATCTTACGGTTTTAGCGGCTTTGCATAGAACAGCTTGGACGCCGGCAATGCAGCATGTTGTCTCAGAGATGGTAAAGATTGTCCTACGAAAACATCCAGAATTGGCCTTTATGTTTAGTCCTGATAAAAAAAGCATGAATGAATGGTCAATGGAGTTGCCAAGGAAAAAGGATGTTAAAATGGCAAAATATCCTAAGCATAAATTACTTGCGCTTTCAGGTGAAAATAATCTCATTATTCCTGATAGTGGAGACACTCATCCAGTAGATCTATTGCATTTCCATCCTAAATATATGGATAATTCTATTGGTGAGATGAAGACCAGAATAACTGTCTCAGCAGCTACGATGCATCAAGATCAAAGACATAGGACGCTAAGAAGGGGCGAGCCTAGTTTTACGGGGGAATTCTATTTACCACCCATCCCTTCTAAGATGGGCCTTGATAAAGAAGTTGAGAAATATTTAGCTGAATGGATTAAACTGGGAAAGAAAATTCCTAAAGCGCTGGTAATGATTTTAGCTCCATATGGGGCGATGGTGAGTTATGACAAGGTTGGATCATTCAACGCTATTATTCACGAGCAAGGAAAAAGACTGTGTTGGTGCGCTCAAGAGGAGATTTATCATGCGGGACTATTGTTGCGCCAAGCAATTGAGAGAAAATGTGGCGAGAAGTCCAAGCTGCTTCAGATATTTGAGCCACCTTGCTATCGCACCGGAAAATGCGCTGAAGGAGCGCGTTATTGCGGGCGGGACGTGAAGAAGCGTTTGAAGGGAAATTATTTCCCGAAAAGAAAGGTCTAAAGAAGTAAAAAGGCCATCCTGAGTAGGCAGGGTGGTCTTTTCCAATCCTGGTTAAGTGTGATAAACTAAGATTATTATGAAAAAGAAGACACGGGGAAAATTTATTGTGATTGACGGCACGGATGGTAGTGGAAAGGCTACCCAGGCCAAGCTTTTGATTGTCAAATTGAAGAAAGTCGGGCACAAGGTTAAAACCATTGACTTCCCGCAATACGAGAACAATTTTTTTGGCAAAGTGGTGGGACGATATCTATCTGGTGAGTTTGGTTCTGCTGCCGAAGTCAGTCCCTATTTAGCTTCTGTGCTGTACGCTGCGGATAGGTTTGAAACCAAGCAAAAAATAGAAAAATGGCTGCAAGCGGGAAGTATCGTAATCGCCGATCGGTATGCCAGTTCCAACCAAATTCACCAAGGAGGCAAGATTGGCGATAGCAAAAAAAGAAAAGAATTTCTAGCTTGGCTGGAGGAAATGGAATACGGGGTTTTTAAAATACCAAAACCAGATTCCATTATTTACTTGGACGTACCGATTACATTTAATATGCAACTGTTGCAGAATAAATCTGCTCAGGATAAAAAACAATATTTGAAAGGAAAAAAGGATATTCATGAAAATGATATCCAGCATTTGCAAGATGCAAAGAATAGCGCTATTAAATTGATTCAGAAAAATAATAATTGGATTAGGATAAATTGTATTAAGAATAGAAAGTTGATGTCGATAGCAGAAGTTAGTGCCATTATTTGGACTAAAGTGGTAGAAATTATAAAATAAAGCAATAATCATATGAATTTTGAAGAATATCAAACACAATCCAGGAGGACTGCTATTTATCCGCAGGCAGGAAATAATTGGGTCTATCCTGCGCTAGGACTAAATGGTGAGGCTGGCGAAGTGGCCGATAAATTGAAGAAAGTGATTCGGGATGATGCTAATATCATTAGTGAAGAAAAGCGAGGAGAGATAAAAAAGGAATTGGGGGATGTGTTGTGGTATGTGGCGCAATTAGCAACTGAACTGGATCTATCTCTGGATGAAATTGCTCAGGCAAATTTGGAAAAATTACTTAGTCGCATGGAAAGAAATCAGCTAAGTGGTAGTGGTGATAATCGCTAGCTCAATGTAAAAAATTGGTGCTTTAAAGTTTACTTGGAAATTATAAAATTATAAAATTAAAAATTCTATGAAGTATATCCCTGTTATCGGCATGGAAATCCATGTCGAACTGAAAACCGCATCCAAGATGTTTTGTGCTTGCAAAAATGGCTTGGGCATGGAAACAGAGCCAAATGTGAATATTTGTCCGGTCTGCACGGCGCAACCCGGGACCTTGCCAGGGGCT
>JBAZXY010000107.1:0-4984 GCA_041659585.1 Parcubacteria group bacterium
AAGCTTCCCAGGCCTTTGGATTCAACAAGATTGGCCCGTCCATCCCCACAACATCCGCCCGCTTTTGAACAAATTTTTTCCACCACATTTTTTTAATATTGTTTTTCAGCTCCGCTCCATACGGACCATAGCTATATGAATTGGCCAGTCCGCCATATATCTCCGAAGTTGGAAAAACAAACCCCTTTCGTTTGCAAAAAGAAACGATTTTCTCCATTTTACCCGCCGTAGATTTATCGAAGGAGGGTTGATTGATTTCTGCCATATTATTAAATTTAAAAATTATTGCTCGTGCTTTATAGTATTAAAAAACCCGTCCTAAACATACAATAAAAATCGCATATTCAGGACGAGTTTCAAAAACCCGCGGTTCCACCTGTTTTCCCTGCACAAAAGGCAGAGCTCCTTGTTTTTTTGCCCAGCTCCGAGGATCCAATCCCTCTTCAACGCCAAGGCAAATCTATTTCTATTATACAAGACCAGCTCATTTAGTCAATCTATTTGAGCGATTTCCATCTTTAATTTCCTCGCATTTCCATGTCCCAACATCCCCAAATACGAATTCAATCTTTCTTTTTTAGAACTTTCTTGCAATCGTCTCATCATCCTCCTCTTGGTCGCCGTCCGCAGCACTCGATGATCAAAAAAATTAATCATCCCCAGAAAATCCACTCCCGAATTTAATGTTTTGATAAAAACTTTGTCCGGATGCATTTCCAATTTCAACTCTTCTGCTAAAAATTTTTCTACAAGTAAAAGTTGCTCCTTTAATAATTCCTTACTTTCCGATAAAAAAACAAAATCATCAGCATAGCGGATATAATATTTGGCTTTCATCTGATGCTTCGTGAATTGATCAAAATTGTTCATATAGATATTCACCAGTAGTTGGCTCGTAAGATTACCCAATGGCAACCCAATCCCCCTCTCCTTTTTAAGGAGAGGGTTGGGGTGAGGTTTCTCGTTTGTCTGAAAGCTTTCAATAATATTTTCTAATAATTTGAGAATATTTTTATCTGGGATATATTCACCTAGAATTTTTAGTAGAATGTCATGGTCGATATTGGCAAAGAATTTTCGGATGTCACATTTCAAAATCCAGCAAGTTTTGGTATTGTTTTTACTGACCTTATAGAAATATTCACGAAATTTGTTAATAGCTTTATGCGTGCCCTTATCAATTCGACACGAATACGAATCGGCAATGAAAGTCTTGTCAAAAAATGGATAGAGTTTTCTATATAGGGCGTGATGCAACAGTCGGTCACGCACTGTTGCCTTGTGAATGTCTCTGGGTTTTGGATCGTTTATTTTGAAAGCTTGATATCCGCCGTGTTTGTAGGTATGATGAAGAAGGTCGTGGTGCAGTGAGAAAATGTTATCCATCAATCGCAGAGAAAATTCTTGCACATCTTTTTTATTTCTTTTGCCTTTGATAAATTCTTGCCAGGCGGCTAGCAAATTTTCCACGCTAATTATTTCTTCAAATTTATGACTCAATTGAATTTTCATAATAATAATTCTTCTCCTTTTAAGACCCCCCCCCCAGCAAGCTACCGCCAATTTTTTATAAAGCCAAAAGTGCCTATCTTTTGTGGTATACATATTATCAAATCTTGCCCAAGACTCATCGCTATACCCTTGGGAAAAAAGTAGATGAAACTTTTCTCGCCATATTAGAGGCTATCTCCGTGGCGGCTTTTTTAACTCCGCAAGAAAAAGCACCATACATAAAATTCGCGATTAAAAAAATGGATTTAATGAAAATATTTTTCATGCTCCTTTGGGAAACTAAATCGATTGATGATAAAAAATATATTGGGCTTTCAGAAAAACTAAATGAAATTGGACGGAATTTAGGTGGATGGCTTGGCAAGATTAATACGAAAAAAGAAAACTCTCCCAATGAAACACTGAGAGAGAAATGAAAAGAGTTGCACGACGACGAAAGCAAAGCCACTGTCACGATTCCACTTGTTGTCAGGCTTGTCATAGTTCGCATTCAACCGTTGACCATCATCATTACGATTCGCACTGAGCAGATTCGGATCGTCATCAGAATTATGTGAAATGCCACCAGTGTCACCGCCCTTCGAATACTCTCCGAGCTGAATCTTATTCGGCATTTTAAATGCCCTAGCATTTCACACCAAGTATCTTCATTTTTTGAAGTGTCTGCATACACCACGCTATTTTCAACCTTGATCAAAAATATTCTCGATATATGGATACTAGGTTCGGAAGCAAGAAACCTTGATCGCTTGCATATTTTCCTACTACCAACTTTATTATAGCACAAAATTAAAAGGACCTTGTGCTGAATACAACACAAGATCCTAAATTTTTGGCTTCAAGGACTGAGATTCAAAGATCCAGAAGATCTAAGAAACTTAGTCCAAAGCACTAAGCTTTTGCACGACGACGAAAGCAAAGCCACCGTCACGATACCACTTGTAGTCAGGCAAGTCAAAGTACGCATACAACCGTAGACCATCATCATGACGATCCGCATAGAGCAGAACCGGACCGCCAACAGAATCCTTGATGGGTTCATGCATAGCAACGATCCACCAGAGACCCATGGCCTCAAGCTCTTTGTCCGTAAACATTTCACGAATAAGGCACGCGACTTCGGCATTAGGCGTCGTAAACTTTCGCTTGTCTGCCTCGGCGCGAATCTTTTTTGTAGTCCGGTTGCTGTCCTCAAAGAGCATGCCCTTGAGAACTGCAATTTCAGTCGTCACGCCATTCGTTGGCACAAAATCTTTCGATCGGAGAATGCTTTTGGTATAATCCCTGATTCGAAAGCCCTTGCTTTCTAACCGACCAATCCATCCCTCTCCAGTCGTACCGTCGGTAGTTGGGAGAGTGAAATAAATAACACCATCTTGCTCGCGCCATTTGCGAATTGGTTCGGAAACGGTTAGTTCGCCACGCAAGAAACGGGCAACACCCTCCTCGCCTCCAAGCTTATTCCAAACTGCCTCTATTGTGCCCAACTCCACTTTTGGATATTTCATGGCAATCTCCTTTCAACTGCTAGTTGATATTTATTTATCCCTGATAGAGACAAACACCTTGACCGTCATTGGTCATAGCTAAAAAATGCCAAACTATTTTAGTTTCTTACAACATCTTTTGGCTATGACCACGTGCAATTTTTATATCAAAGAACTTTCGTTACTGATTTAATAGTATACACCCAAACAGCCGTTTTGTCAAACGGGTGGGGTGTTTTTTGGCTAGGATAAAGGTTTTATTATTTTATTCTTCGTCTCAACAAAGTTTTTTCTTGTAATACAGTATCGAATTGCACCAAAAAGCGTTTGGCATGCCCGCCATGGGCTTCGGTGACCTTTTCCAACTTGTGATTGAGGATTTGTTTGATTCGGATTTTTTCTGTTCCCTTGGGCGCCACCGCTTCCATTTTGTCACGCAAAAACATGGCGTTGTGCATAAATACGATGTTGAAAATCTTGCCACTGATGGTTTTTTTGCCTTCAATCTGGCCCACAAACTGATGATCCACCGCATTCATCTTTCCTTCAAAATTGTGTTCCGGTTCCGAGCCCAATAAGAAGCCCTTGGAATAACCCCGATTCACCAAGCCGTCTAATTCCTTTTGCTGCTCCCGGATGACTTGCGGCAAATTTTTTTTGCCCAGCGCCTTCACGATTTTCCCGTAGGCACGGGTCACGGTGGCCACATAGTAGACACTCTTCGCCCGCCCTTCAATTTTCAGGCAATCCACTCCGGCATCCACCAGGTCCTGCACATGGGCGGACAAATTCATATCCCGACTATTGAAGAAATAGGTACCATGTTGATCCTCTTCCAAGTCCACTGCGAATCTGTGCATATCATCCTGTACTGTGGTCTCATAGATCTTATCTGTTTGCGAAAATTTCCAGCGGCAGGGTTGCGTGCAATCCCCCAGATTGGCGCTGCGCCCCGTCATCCATTTGGACAAAATACACCGCCCGGAATAACTCATACACATCGCCCCATGCACAAAATATTCCAACTCCATCTTCGGCACCGCCAGTTTGATTTCACGAATCTCTTCCAATGTCACTTCCCGTGCCAGCACAATCCTGGTCACTCCCATTTTGGCCCAGAATTTTACTGCCTCAATATTGATGGCGTTGGCCTGCGTGGACAAATGGATTTCCACTTTGGGCAGATATTTTTTCACCAACATGATGATGCCCGGATCAGCCACAATTACGCCATCGATATGGAGAGTTTTTAAGAATTTCAAATGTTCTTTAATCTGCTCTAAATGCACGTTGTGTGCATAGATATTCAGTGTGATATAAATCTTTTTCTTTTTTTTATGCACATAGGCCACCGCTTCTCGCAACGAATCTTGTGTGAAATTATTAATGCGCACCCGCAACGAAAAATCCGGCACCCCGGCATACACCGCGTCCGCTCCATAGGCCAAGGCATATTTAAGCTTTTCTAAATTTCCCGCCGGCGCCAGCAATTCAACAGACTTGTGCTTATCCCTAAGCCCAACTTCTTTCTGAGAGCCTCTCTTATTTTCTTTGTTAGCTTTGGCGGACAGGCCCGCCGGCGCAAGTAACTCAATAGTTTTTAGCTTATTATTAATCATAGTAACTTTTGCTTTTATTAAATTACCTACTTGAATTTTAGTTACCGTATTTTCAAGAAAATCTGTTTGAGAGTTTGTTTTTTCTCTACAATATTCCTATGGGCGTCGGGATAGAGGGAATATTTTAGTGAGAAAAACCGGGCTCGAGTTATTTTTTTGAAAATAGGGTGACTGAAATTCAAATGCATAACTCCTATTTTAATGTCTTATTAATTTAGCTTGTTTTTTCCCCCTAGTCAATTAACCTTTATCATCCTTCATTTTCCAGCTATAATAAAAGTATGTCTGAATTAAAATTTTTCACACCGCCCAAAAATAATCCTGAAGAAAATGAAACGGAAAATCAACCGCCTGTCTTGCCACTGG
>JBAZXY010000108.1:0-4858 GCA_041659585.1 Parcubacteria group bacterium
TACTAAAGAGGTACGTATGCTTGATACTAATTATTACTTTGAGCGTGAAAAATTATACCGGAATTCCCTTGAGCATATCCTTAATAGCATACTCAGCGACACCAGCGAAAGCTGTGCTTTTGATCCCCCCTCACAAATAAGGCGATTGGGGCATGCTAAGGAGTTTCTTCATAGGTTCACCAAGATATCTTACGATAATATTGATGCCATGACGAGTAACCTCCAATTCCTTGCGCGAAGAAAGATGAAATTTCAAGAGGAAGCACGGAAGCGAAAAGTAGCGACTCTCCAACAAGATATTATCTTTCGAGAATGTCTTATATTGAAATACCATACCACTGCTCTCGACCTCTTTTATCAGCTAACTGAAGAGGAGCAAAAGAAATTGACCACTTCATCCGTTGTTGCCTGATGAAATCACACCACCCATCACATTGCCAGCGAGCAATGGGATGGGTTTTTTATATCTAAAAATCACAACTGCAGTAGCCATATTTTTTTATCTTGGAATAATAGCAGTAATCGATAAATCCTGTTGACAAATGATGAAATTTGTGCTACACTGATATATTGCTCTTGAAAACTTTTTTTCATTAGCATGCTAGGCACTTTTAAAAAAATTCAAAAGCACCATCAACCTTATTCCCTTTTCTGGAGGCACCATGAAAAAAAAATTCTGTATCAGTAGCATTGTTCTGTTGGCAACATTTTTTACCACCCAAGAAGCTACTCAAGTATGGGCAGAACAAGGAGAGGGTGGAACTGATCAATCCTGGTCTGTTTCTGGAGAGGTCGAACTGGCTTCCCGCGGCGTTTCCAGCTACACCGGGGGGCAACTTCCTGAGGCATTAGCGAAGCCATCAGTAACTCTTTCTCATAACCCCAGTGGGGTGTATGTGAATATGATTGGTTATGCCAATCGAGAAGAAATGAACGAAGTCGATTTCCTGGGCGGACTGGCCACTGAAGTTGGTGGCGTCCAAGTCGATACCGGCGTGGGATTTTATGACTTGAAATCCTACGGAGAAGCTGAGGGCAATTTATTTGCCATCTATCTCGGTGCCGAATTCCCAGAAGTTTTCGGCATTACCCCCCTGACTTATGTGGAAGGCAACATGCCTACTGACGCAGATGTTTTAGGCGGGGGCTGGCTGTGGAAAGTCGGTGCCAAAAAAATCGTCGACATTGGCGAACAACCTATACAAGTTGAAGGCTGGGTCGGCGGCAATGATGGCGTCTATGACTCGGAACCCAAGCTACTGAGCTTTGCTTCTGTGACTGTTTCCACTCCGATGGAGATTATGGGGGTGACTGTTACTCCCGCCCTCACCCTCCAGAAAGGCTTTGGCGGGATTGCCGAAGAGAACTACACCGCAGTGGCTGGACTCACCTTTTCCTTTTAACATAAAGAGGTGATATCCAAAAAGGCTATGCGCATGCGCATAGCCTTTTTTTATATATCTTCGCTGTGTGCCTCATTGGGAAACACTCCCTATTTTTTAGGCCAACATCTTTGCCAACCAGCCGAACAAGCTCACTCCGCCTTCAATCTTGGTTACAAAAGTTTGGAGCTGGGTATTTTGCGCTTGCAAGGAAGTGACTTGGTCTTGCAGCACCAGTTTCACGGCTGGATCCGTTATCTGCTGCGTTAACTCAGTCAGCAATTTGATTCTAGTTTGATTTTCAACAATAACCATTTGCACTGCAGCCAGGCTGTCATACTTCGGACCGACCAAGAATTTTGCAAATCCGCTGCGCTCGTTAATATCATTAATAGAATTTTCCACTTTCACCTGAGATTCATTTTGCGCTTGCGCCACTAACTTGATTTGCTGTCCAATACCACTATCAATATCTCCAATTTCTTTGAGATTATGTACTAATTGAGCCACCTCATTCTTATATTCATCAGCCTCATCTCCTTCTTCTAAATCATCGCTTCCAAGGGTTAATTTCATCACATATCGCAATGTTTCCAATTTTTTATCCGCTATCTCAGCTAAAGCCTCGGCGCCTGCCAAGTCACCAACCATTGCTTTTTCTTTCGCTTGGTTCAATAATTCTTTTACGCTATCTAAAGAAAGTTTTAATGCAGAAACATCCACACCACTGGTTGAAGCTGCATTCAGATTAACTTCTATTTTAGCGATGTCTTTCGCCAAATCTTGAATTTCTTCATTAGCGTCATTGTCATCGTTATTTTCATCTTCATCACCAAGCGTCATCTTGACGAGTCTTTCTAAACGTTCCAACTTGTGTTTCGCATCTTTAATCAATATTTCCGCTTCGACTGGAGCAGCGGTCATCTTGGACTGAGCCTGATTAGCCAAGTCCTTGACCTCCAAAAGAGTTGCAATTAAGGAAGCCGCTGGTATTCCATTAACGCCCAGCACACCTATCTTGGATTCAACCTTCTGGATATCTTTATTTAGTTCTCGCACTCCTTCCTGGGCATCATTTTCATTGTCACCTTGCTCGTTAATATCCTCATCCTGGTCATCAGCACCCTCTTGTTGATTTTTCTCTTTTTGCTCACCTTCTTTCATTTCTTCAGATGTTCTGACCTGAACAGTTTTGCGCTCAGTCGCTTTAACCTCCTGCCTCTCTTGATCATCGCCATTCGCATCATCCTCTTCCTTTTTCACATCCTCGTTTTGTTTTGCCTCCTCGTGCGTGTCAGATGAATCATCGCCTTTTTGCTCATCCTTGCTTTTTTGCATGTCACCATTATTCTCTTCTCCCAAAGCGATTGGGGTTCCCAGTTTAGTTTTTGTAAAAGCGTGTGAGAACATAATGCCGGTCGCAAACAAGATTCCAATGCCTGTAGCTACAAATAATTTACTCTTGATTTTTTGCATGTTGTTTTTTTTATTTATTATTAAACTCCTGCTCCTTTTTAATATACGCAAAATCCTAACTAAATATTTCATCCACCCCGCACTTTCAATCATCCACCGACGGACTGTCCATTTCCTTAGTATCGTCATCATAATTGTCTTCCATGACTGACATCTGTTTGCTAGCTTCATTGTTATCAATATCTATCTCCTCCTGACTATCCTCACTATCTTTCACATCTTTCTCTTTGGCAGTCGGATTGACTTCCTCTATTTTTTTGGCTTTTACCGCCGGAGCAACATCATCATTAGCCTCTTCCTCCACCTTGCCGCTTTCTCTCTCAGCTTCTCTTGGATCATCTGATCTGAGTTTTGGCAATTCAATCTCCTTCACCTCAGACTGATCCTGTCCAGCCTCTTCATCGCGCGGTGCTGGAGCTTCTGGCGCTGAATCGCTTTTTTTGCTAGCCTCCGCAGCTTTCTTCGACGTGCCCCGCCCCTGCTCCAGAGGCTCCGACTTATCTTGGCTAGGCCTGTTTTCAGCGGGCAATAATTTCTGATAGACCGGTATTTTTTCTAGCTTCCGCTCCACCCGCTCCGCCTGACCACCCTCATAAAAAGCATAGCCCAAAGCCATATTGGCAAGCAATACGATTGGAATAATAAACATAAAACTCAGCTTATACAAATAACTAAACCCCGCCTGCCTCAATTTTCGATAACCCCACACAAAAAATCCCACAAAAACAGCTAGCCAGCCATAAGCCAGCGGTGCATCAAATAATGGTCGCTCGGCCATACCAGCCAGCAGTGTTGTCATAGCCAAAGCCAAAGAACTTATTGCCAACAACGCCCCTGCAGCCAGCCAAGCGGAAATTTCCTTTGCCGCAAAAAACCAACGGGGAATAATCCGCACATGATCTTGTTCTATTCGATTGATAATTTTTCTATCGATACTCATTTTTTTTCTTGTTTATAATTGCTTCAAATAAAATTTTTGCTCGACGGATCAGCGTGCCCACCGTGGACGCCGGCTTTTTCAAAATATGCGCAATCTCCTCATAATCTCGATCTTCAAAAAAACGCAGAATCAATATCTCTCGGTATTTTAGTGGCAATTCCCCCAAGGAGCGGGCAAACATAGCCTGTTCATCTTTGCGCGCGATGTTTTCCCCCAAGTTTTCCTGCGATTTCAAAATGGAAAAGAGCTTCTCGTTGGCCTCCAGCGAAATGTTCGCGATATGCTTTTTGTTTTTCCGCCAATAATCAATGCACTCGTTATGTGCCACGCCATAGAGCCAACTGGAAAATTTCTGATTGTCCCTAAAGCTATTTATATGTACGTAAGCTTTAAGGAAAATATTTTGTACGATATCCTCCACCACCTCTTCTGTCCCGCCATTTATCCGGCGGATATAGCGAGTAATCCGCTCCTCGTACCGGCGGATCAGGATGCCAAAAAACTCCTTATCCATGGCAACCAGGCTGGTAATTTCTTCATCGCTTTTTAATTCTGCCTCTGATAAGGAAATCATAGATTAAATATTCTCGCTCCATTGTAACATAAAAAATAAGCTTCGGGCATGGAACGCATACCCTGTTGATTTGTATTTACCGCCGGTCTCCTATATTATTGATAAATAAGCGCTATATAAATTAAACTATGCATCTTAAAGATTTAGGCTGGGAATTATATATCAAAGACTTGCCATTGGAAACTCTTCCGCCGGAAGCTACTCTGGCCAGAGTAGCGGTGGAAAACCGAGGCAGTTATCTACTCTATTCCCCTGCGGGAGAATTGGAGGGCCTCATGCGGGGAAAATTCATGCAAGGAAAAAAAGCCAGCAGCGTCTATCCCAAAGTGGGCGACTGGATTGTCTTTGAAAAATTAGCCGGTGAAAAAAAAGCTATCATCACCACTGTTCTACCACGCAAATCCAAGCTCTCCCGCAATAAAGCGGGTGAGGCGGCAGCTGAGCAGATTATTGCCGCCAACATCGACACGGTCTTTATCGTCCAAG
>JBAZXY010000109.1:0-4821 GCA_041659585.1 Parcubacteria group bacterium
ATCTGGCTTGCTATAGATTCCAGCTAGCCTCACGACTTCAACATCCAAGCCGGTTTCCTCCTTCACTTCACGAACCACGCCTTGCCAAGGGGACTCCCCCTTTTCCAATCCGCCACCCGGCAAATTCCACAAATCATAATCCTGTCTCAAAACCAAAAGCACTCGATTTTTCTCATCTCTGATTATTCCAAAAACACCAATAGTAAACGCTTGTTTCATATGAATGATTTAATTTACAAAACCGTAAATTTAAAATTATCTTCTCTGATCCACTAACCCTCCCAGATATTTTGCCCGATACATTTCCGTGCCGTCTTCCGCGAGGATGATTTCTTCCCCAAAAAAGTTTGCGATTTCGCCCTCAAAAACATTTTCATATCTCAAGCCGTTTTGCACAAATTTCTGTGGCCCGCGGAAGGGTTTGTCCTCAGGAATGAGCATCAGTGCACCTTGCAAAGTTTTATACACCGCATTCACGTCCGCCACATTTTCCCGCACCCAGCCATAATACACCATCAAATATACCGGTGCGCCTTGGAAGAACACCACTTCTCGACCGCCATAGGGCTCGCCGCCAAAATAGTTGTCGTGATATCGCCAATCCCCTTCTTCAAAAACCATAGTCGTAGATTTGTCCGCCTCAATAGTCTTCCCAGCACTCTCTCCCGCCGCATATGTCGCCTTTTTCGCTTTGACTAAAAATGCATTGAGCTTACCTAGGTCTATCATATTTTTATTCTTTAATATTAATCGCCGATTTAATCACCCTAACTATTCTCTCATAATCCATCTTATCAAAATCAGTCGTATCCACGTCCAGTGCTTCACCTCCTACATGCAGTGCTTCAATTTTTCCTTGCAACAAAATTGGCCGCCACTCATCCAAATTCTCACCATCAACGTGTCCCGGATGCCGGTCGGTGGACTCCGCCCGCGCCTTGAATCTTTCAAATAGCACTTCGCCATCCGCAAAACACCTGATTTGCACCGGCGTGAAATGATATTTTTCCTGCAACTCTAACAATTTCTGGTTGGCGAACTTGGGATTGAAATTTGTTTCGATAATCAAGGACTTTCCCGCCCGCAAAATAGACTCCGCGATATAGTAGAGCACATCATAACTAGCTCCACCAATTTTCTTGGACCACTCCCGATCTTCCCAGCCAAAACCATCAAAAAGAAGCTCCTTGATTTCATCCTTGCAGACAAAAGGCAAGTCTAATTCATCAGCCAGTCTCTTGCCCAATGTCGTTTTTCCTGTGCCAGGAAGGCCGGTAATTATGATGAGTGCAATTTTTTCCATAATCCTCAATAAAATAGCTAATCAGAAATAAATTTAAACCTTGGCATTTCTCTTCTTTCATACGTCACGCTTTCCAAAAACATCGATTTTGGGCGGACCCACAATGAATTTTTTCCATATTGGGGATGCACATAGAGAGCGCGATAGACCACCAACTCCTCTAATGTTTGACTATGCCTAGCTAGACCAATCACTTCATAAAAATTCCCTTTGAAATGCTGGTATTTGCCCAATTTTATTTCACCCATACAGTGTTGCTATCAAAAAGAATTAATCCTATTACTTTTCTTTATTATATCATCAAAACTGCAATACATATACACTTTCCCTCCCTCATGTTAAAATATAACTAGCTTAATCAAATAAATCAGGCTGTATCACCTTATGAAACTCATCACTATTTCCGGCGTGGATGGCTCCGGCAAATCCACTCAAATTAAATTATTACAAAATCACCTGGAAGCGCAAAGTAAAAAAGTTTTCTATTTCCATGCTATTGAATTTGGCATCGCCACGAAATTGACTACTTTCAAAAAGAAATATTGTTTGATTTGCAAAATCAAAGGCCTGTGTCATATCAAGACCAAATCCACGCCCCGAAGTGTTATCCAAGCTAATTGGTTACAAATTCAACTGCGCAAAATATTTCTAGTTATTGATATCTGGCGTTTTGAAAATTTAATCGAAAAATTAAACAAAGAAAAATTTAATTATCTACTCAGTGACCGCTACTTCTATGACAGTGTCATCAATATCAAGTATCTATCTAAATCTACTTGGAAACCCAATGTCCAAGTAAAAAAACCGCGGGTCGCATTCTATCTTGATGCCAGCCCGGAAAAAATCATGCAACGCAAGAGAACACCGGATCAGGGATTGGAATACTTACAAGCCAAAAAAGCACTTTTTGATAGAGCCTATCCGGATTGGCAAATGATTCGACTTGACGGCAACCAAGGGAAGGAAGAGATTTTTGCTCAAATAAAGGAAAAAATAGGGGTAATTGAAGATTAGGCACTATATTTAATTATACATCAAAACTAATATTATGTCAAGCATAGCTAAGTCCGCCATCTGGGTCACCATTTCCGAAATATTCTTCAATCTATCCGGATTTATTATCCACTCCATTTTGGGTCGCGTCCTAGGGCCGGCGGACTATGGCCGCTACGGCATCATCGTCACACTGACCACCATGGTCATCATTCTCATTGGCAATGGCATCCCCACTGCCATGGCCAAATATCTAAGTGAAATCTTTGAGAGCAATCCGCGCATGATTGGGCAAATCAAAAAACAAGCTATCCGCATCCAGCTAATTCTCATTAGCTGCATCACCATCATCTTTTTTTCCTCTTCCGCTCTCATCGCCAAGGCCTTAGGAGATCCCTCCCTCACGCCACTTTTTCAATTCTCCACTCTCATCATCCCCGCTTTTGCGGCTGCCTCTTTCTATTTTTCCTATTTTACCGGCTTGCACCGTTTCAACACACAAGCCACCCTCAAAACCGTGCGCTCTTTTTTACGCATCACCTTTGTAGTTGGCATGGCGATTATTTTCGGCCTCAAAGGATCTATCTCCGGCTATATCATCGCCCCTTTTTCTGTTTTTCTTATTGCTTTTCTCATCGACAAATTCAGTGTCCACAAACAGATTGAAA
Source organism: Parcubacteria group bacterium (assembly GCA_041659585.1). GTDB lineage: Bacteria > Patescibacteriota > Minisyncoccia > Moranbacterales > UBA2206 > UBA8518. The sequence continues at coordinate 2,965 of JBAZXY010000109.1, forward strand.
AGCAAATTCAAGCCAGCAGCTATTCAGAAGAAGAGGTTAATTTTGATTGGAAAAAACTGGTTAACTATGGCTGGCAAATCATCGCCTTCTTTTTGGCCTATGAACTACTGATCAGTATTGATCTCTATTTAGTTAAAGGCATCTTGCATGACGATGCCCTGACCGGCATCTACAATGCTTCGCTCACCGTGGGACGCATCCCCTACTACATCTTCTATGCCATGACAGTTTTTCTCTTACCGATGGTGTCCAAAAAAAGCGCCGCCAATAACAATTTGAAAGACGCTAAAGAAATCATTAATCACGCCATGCGCATTATGCTCATCTTCCTAGTGCCCATGGTAGTGCTGATGTCAGTCTATGCCACCGAGATTTTACAGCTGCTCTATGGCCAAAGATATCTAACAGGAGCCGAGCCGATGGCGGTCTTGGTTTTCGGCGTGGGCTTCCTCACTATTTTCTACGTCCTCAGTTTTGCGGCTAACGGCGCCGGCAAAACCATCACCACCATGTGGATCGCCCTGGGCGGCCTTCTCCTCAACACGGTTTTGAATTATTTTTTCATCCTGCGCATGGGCATCCTCGGTTCGGCCGTGGCCACCACCATCGCCTCTTTTATTGTAATGGCAATGATACTCTATTACATGAAAAAACATTTTAACGCTAATATGAATCTGCTGGAAGTCCTTAAAGTTTCTCTAGTCGGCACACTATTGTATTTTCTCGCCAGCTCTCTACCCACCGGAAAGTATATTTTCATCCCCATCGCCCTGGCCGTCTTCGCCCTCTACCTCGGCCTGCTTTATATCTTAAAAGGCATCACCCAGGATGACCTCCTTTATCTGCGCTCCGCTTTTAAAAAAGAAAAGAAAGTCTAATTTACAATTCGCCATTTTTCTTGGGAAAAGAAAAATGGCAAACCTGTATTTGTGTGCCAAAAGAAAGTTAGAACCAATCTTCGCTGCCAAAGAAAATGGCGCACTTGCGATTGCGTACCAAAAGAAAGAATGAAAAAAGCAGAACAAACTTGTTCCGCTTTATATTTTTTTTCGCTTCTTTATTTCCCCCACCGGTAGACACTAATGCCTCCCCGCACGGCGATAACATTGATTTTCACCAGATTACCTGCTTCGACATAGTCCTGCACATCTTGACTCAAATAGTCTTTGTCATTATCGGAAAAGATCAACCAGCCGGACGGATTCTCTGCCATGATTTTTTGCAGATCTGCCAGGTTAAATTTCTCAATGGACAGCTCGCCGCCGAAATCAAAGGTGCGCACTTTTTGTCCGCTCCAATAATAATTGCGAAAATCGCGGGTCACCAATACGTCCGTCGATTTTCTATGCTTTTTGAAATAGGTAAACACACTGCGGTAGTTGGGATTTTCCGAGCGCGAAGTTTGCTGATAAGTATTATTCTCCTGGAAAAAATAAGCATAGTTCGGCAACACCAAAAGAGCCACGGCAATCGCCATCCAAAACATTCTCTTGCTGTAACGTGGCATGTTTTTTTGTAAGAAAGCGGCCACGCCATAGATACCACTGGCAATAAGCATCATAGCAAAGGATTGGATAAAGAAAATGTATTGTGCTCCCACCACCCGGCGCCACAAAAAAATAGCCGCAAGCAGTGGCACAAAGAAAGCCATACTCAACCACACCGCTTCTCGGGTGAGTTTTTCCTGCTTAACCAAATACACCACTCCCACCAAGAGAAACAGCATGGCCAAAATGGGATTGCTATAGTCCTGAAAAATAATCGCCAAATAACTCCAATGATTCTCAAAAAATACTAGTGTCCCGAGAGCCAAAGCCACTTTTCCCGGCACAGCTACGTAGACCAGGACGAAGCTAG
>JBAZXY010000110.1:0-4781 GCA_041659585.1 Parcubacteria group bacterium
AAAAATCGCCAAGTGGCGATTTTTCCTAGAAATTTTGTACACTGTGGATAACTTTTCCTAAATAAAATATTATAGGCTCACGAAAGCCACCGGCAAGACTTTGCGGAAAACTCCGGCCACCAGAATAGCATCGGATTCATCCAGATAGATGGGTTGATGAATGCGGTTAGTGGATTGTGGGAAGAGACCAATCATGCCGTGAGGCAGCTTCTTATAGCGCTTGATAGTGGCCATGCCGTTGATGACTGCCACCACGATTTTGCCTTCAAAATCACCATCTTCACACTTTTCAAACACCACATAGTCACTGTCTCCAATGCCATCTTTGTTCATAGAATCTCCCAAAGCTTTCACCGCGAACAGCTTGGCGGGGTTTTCCTGACGAAAAAGACTCTTGGAAATCTGCAAATAGCCGTCCACATTTCCATCAGCATAGGCCAGCGCTTCGCCGCAAGAAGCCAATCCATACATGGGCATGGAAAAGATGTTTTCAAAATTGGCATAGTTGTCATTTTCCACTAAAAACAGCTTCTTCGATTCGTCCCGCTTGACGAGATCTTTCTTCTCCAAGGCCTCAATCACCTGCATCGTCCCTTTCAAGCTTCCTACCTCAATTCCAAGGCTCTCAAGGTGCTTGTGGAGCTTGTAGGCCGTGGGATTGCCACCCTCCTGGTCGATGATCTCGCGAATGGTGTCCAAAATCATTTTTTGTTTGGATGTTAGTTTTTCCATAAATTTGAATATTAGACCTGTTGCGTAATAATTCGCTGCTGCAATTTCCATATTTTGGTCAAATTTTCCAAAAATTATCTTGGCTTAGCTACGGCTAAACCGCAATAATTGTTTGAAAAATTATATCTCAAAATCTGAAAATTTCGTTACGCAACCTATTACGTAACAGGTCTATTTATTGCTTACACTGATATTCTATCACCTTGGCTATCACTGTCAAGAGCAAGCGTGGAAATTTTAAATTACCAATTTTAAATTTTAAATACATTGAGGGTTCGCCATTTTTCTTTTCCCCAAAAGAAAAGTGGCAAAAAAGAAAACTACCGCACGGCTGCATACCAAAACAAATCCTCAATTTCTGAGCTAAAATTTCTGAAAACCTTAGAAAAGAAATCCTGCGAGAAATTTTTACGCTCATAAATTTCAATTTGTAGCTTGGCATTCCGCAAGTGCGGGGTAAGTTTTTAAAAGCTAAAAAAATCCGCGCCTTGGCGTTAGTGCGTTTCTAAATTCCAGATGGGGAACGTTAAGAAATTTTTATTCCTTTTCGGTCGCATTAAAAATTTTAGTGATCAATCTGAGAATTTAGACAGCACACTGTGCCCGCCTATGGAGGGAGCCGGCGCCGGCAGTTTCTTTTCGTCCACTTTCTTTGCTGCCAAAGAAAATGGACACTTGGATTTTTCTGTTAAGAAAAATTAGTGCTGTACTTTTCTGACAAAGAAAAATGGCGCATTGTAAATTGGTTATTTGAAAATTATTCGCATTCCCATCTTTATTCAATAAAAACAAAAGAGCACCAGTCATCTATGCCAGTGCTCTTTTTATCTTTTGTGCTAAGGATTATTTCTAATTCGGTGCCACCTCGCGCCAATTCAAATCGCGGCAGTCTTTGGTGCCGGGAACATCTGTTAAATCATTGCCAACACAATCCTTGCATGTTTTTCCGATGCAAGTATTTTGAGCACAGTTAGTTACCTGGCAGTTACAAACACCACTCTCTAACCTATATCCTACACTACAAGCGTATTCGCATTTTCTATCTGTGCAACCACTATAGTCTTTCAGTTTCCAGGCCACATCAGCAGAATTAATAACTTCCGAATTATCAGCAGTACACATAGAAGCATGCGGAAAACTAGGAGTCAGCGGTGTGCATTCATAATAATTTTTTTTTGCCGTGCAAGTAGCGTTAGTTGGGCTGTTTATGCCTGTACATGTCCAACTGACTGTTCCGCCAGCTGCCGCTGGAAAAATTGGAGCGGGTATTGGCTCTGTCCCAGTGGAGCAGAATTTAACTGGACATTGCCTTGCGGGTATCCATCTTCGAGTGCGACCTGTTGGTGGAATATACACGCCTGTTCCAGGACAAGTTATTGTTGGCCAATTAGAATCAGACACCGGATAAGCAGGATTTGTCTTAGCTACGGCCTGATTGCAAGTCCCGGCTGCTACATAGATATTCGCGCTACAATCGGCAGTTGACCCACCAGATCCGATACATTGCCAATTATACTTCCCTGCACTGACATTAGTCGTCACCGCAGAAGCGGTGCCTGTCGAGCATAAATTAACTGTTGGGACAGAGGCAGAAGATGAATCATTAGCTAATCCACATACTCCATTGACTATTGGTGAGCAGACCTCACCATTTCTATAATATCCGGTAGCACACTTATATTCGCACTTAGTCCTAGTATCTGAGGAAGCATATGTCCAATTAGTAGTATTATTTGCTAAGGAAGTGTTTTCCTCAGCATCATAAGCAACATAACCACCCCCAACTGGAATTGCACCCTGGCAGGTGTTGTTAATTACATCATACGCAAAACTACCTTTCTTAGTGATCCGTGCCCACGCACAATCAGTCCTACCACTATTAGCACCACAACTAATACTCTTTCTCTCTGGATTAAGTACACTTACATCTCCAGCATTATTTTTTAATGGACTACAGCTCCAACGATTATTATTATAACTACAGCACAATGAGCACGATTCTTCACTAAACACCCCTATTCCGGTCAAATGATCAAAGTCATATTTCATTCCAACATTATAGGCACCAACCGTAGTTGGCGCTGTTAATGTCCTTGCTGTTGGCGCTCCAGTTTCAAAATAATCAGCATCATCGCTATGTGCAGAAATCCAAGCGCTGCCATAATCATAAGTACTTGAAATGTTACCACTCACAGAACTGCCTCCGAGATAAAAATTTATATCTACAGTATTCCCACAAATATCTACCACACAACCTGAGGAAGTAACTTGAAAGTTTGACCCAGAAACAACTTTATCTGGCGCAGTATAGTCGCAATATACACTATCTGTTCCTCTAAAATTCAAATTTGCAAGAGTAGATGCGCCAGCATTATGTGTCAGCAATATGCTTCCACTCAAGATCAAAAAAATAAACAACTTAATCGATCTATTTTTAATACCATAGCCAACGATAGCCATAAGTGCCATCAAGGTAACAATGCCAATCACTATCCAAACAATATTTTTTGTATTAACACCGCTTTCCCCATTGAATGTTGACTGTGTCACTATGCCATCAGTTGGACTACTTGGGGTAAAATTATAATCCTTCTTAACTAATACTTTTCCATTTTCATCTTCAATTGCCAGGGCGACAGTTGGTTGAGTGCAATCCTGAATAATATCCGCAATTGCCTTAGTGGTGACGCTATCTCGCGTAAGCAACGCATGTTTAACAGGATTAATACAATCCTTGCGGTTGCCATCCTGAATTAATAGATTGTAATACACTGTCTTATTATCCTTTTTATCACTACGAGAACCGGAAAAACTATCCGCCGATAATGACCAGATAAAGGAAGTGACGCTCTTATCGCCTTTTGCATAGATACTCTTATCTAACTGCAAATTGGAAATAGTAGCACTATCTCCTTGAACAACATAGTGAGCAGTCACGGTATTAGATATGTTTTTATTTTCCGTCAAAGTCACAGCAATATCATAGGCCTGCGGGTCTTTTGCTTTCGGGATAACAATATCGATCTTCTTTTTTTCTCTAGGATTAAAAATGATACTTTGTGGTTCGCCGGCAGCGGTCACTTGATCGCCATAGAGACTTCTTTTAAATGTTTCGGCAGAAACTTTCGCGGTGACGGCTTTCTCAAAAAGACTTTCCGCTTCGCAAGAGAGAATTAATTCTTCATTAGCAGCAACATCCACACCCTGCCTAAGGCTATAATTCTTTTCCAGTCCTTTGATGGATAATCTACAAGTGCTTTCCTTGATATCGATATATTGAACACTGACACTCTTTAAATTAATATTACCCACCATACTGTTACTCAATGGCAAACCATCTCCATTTTGAGAAAAAAGCCATACCTCATATGCCCCATCCAAATAGGCGGGCGCCTCAATAAGCGCTTCCTTGTTTATTTTGGAATTTTCCGCCAAAGTCACTTTGTCCGCATATACTTGCTGATAAGCATTGATCCTAGATTTGTCTGGGTTTTGTTTTACTAAGCGCGCACTATAGCGAATGTCCGATTGCGCTCCCTTTCCGTTACTTAGCGTAAATCCGACTGTAATATTATTATTTTCTTGCTTGATGATATGCGAATCACGAATATTCACATCCGCAATGATTTCAAATTGATTTTCAGAAGCAGGCATATTCCCCTCCTCCGCAAATGTTAGCGCTGGCATTCCCAATGAAAGGATTGTGCCAAATAATAGCAAGGCTACTTTTTTCATACTTTTTTATATTACATATTTAATTTATTTTTTAACTGTCTTTATTATACCACTTTTTTCCAAAAGCGGTAGATAGATAGGCATGGGAATAACTCTATATCATAAAGCATGAAGCATATAATATGTAACAATATACTACTCCTAACAAAAAAACAACCCGCCTTAGCAAGTTGTTTTATGTTTCATATTATCTGTTTTATGCGACGATTATTTCCCCATTTTTCTTCGAATGAAAGCCGGAATTTCCAATTCGTCATCATCCTCTTCCAAAGATTTTTCCATCGCGCTAAAAGCGGGACGGGTCGGTTTGGGTT
>JBAZXY010000111.1:0-4774 GCA_041659585.1 Parcubacteria group bacterium
CCGCTATAGGCGGACAACATAATTCATATAACATATAGCATATAACAAGAACTATCCTGTTACATGCTATATGTTATAGGATATAGAAAAGCAGTTCACAATAAAATGTAGGGCGTATAGCTCAGTTTCGGCCATAGGCCGACCAGCCTATGGCTGGGGTTGAAAAATGATGAAACCGCTGGTTCGAGTCCGAGAAAAAGCAGTTCACAATAAAATGTAGGGCGTATAGCTCAGTTGGTTAGAGCGCGTCACTGATAATGACGAGGCCTCTGGTTCGAGTCCAGATATGCCCACCTATGTTTTTTGTTTATATCATTGAAAATATAAATGGAAAAAATACACAGGCAGTACCGCTAATCTGCAAGACAGGTTAACTATGCATAACGACACTTCAAAAGAAAAAGCGCGATTCCACAGAACAACCTATGGGAATGGTCCCTGGTGGGTTGTTTTTAAAAAAGAATTTGAGATTAGAAAAGAAGCATTAGCTTTCGAGAGATTTTTAAAAACAGGAAAATGAAGAGAGTATGCTCAGCTGATCGGGTAATGCTCGCCTAGGCGAGCTCTGGTTCGAGTCCAGATATGCCTGCAAAATAAGGCAAGACTATGATTGGTCTTGTTTTTGTTTTACAAGAATAATTTACAATAACTATTTTTTTTGAGATAATAAAAAAGTAAAAAAAATAATTCAAAAATAAAAATGGATAATAAAAACATTTCTACTAAATTAGGCGTAGCGATTATTATAATTTTTTCCTTGACCGCATTGGCGTTCGTGTTGCTTTGCGAAAGAAGCAAATCTACAGGAGTAATCCAGAGCGATATCGATCCAATCATACAAAAACCGCAAATGGAAAAGAAACAAGATATTGAATCCAAAAAAATTGAGACTAACTCTCCTTCGGGAAAATATACCAGCATTGATAACGTTATTGAATTTCGATATGCAGCAAGTAAGGATAGACCTATTTATGAAAAAGATGGAATCATTCAATATTTATGGCAGATCAATGATGACTGGAGTGCATCAGTGGGCATGGAGGGGTATGAACCTATGAATATAGCTGAGAAAAAATATGCCATAGTTCCCTTTTTAGAAAAATCCCAAGAAGGTATTATGATTTTCGACAAAAAAGAAAGTGAAACATTAGAAGATGCTATTAAAAGACTTATTAGGCAGCAAGGGAAAAATCCTAGTAATTGCAAGATTGTCAAAGAGCAGGATGGAGAAAAAGAGAAAGCTAGAATCGAGTTAGCTAGTGAATATAAGCCGACTGAGAAGGAGCTTAGAGATATTGGACTTCCGGAAGGAATAGCGCAAAGCGTAAAAGAATCTTTTGCAATAGGGGCAAAAAAAAGAGAGCTGTGTTCAATGTTTTGCAATGCGGGTGGTCCAGGAGTCTCTGTGTTTGAATATGATTCAAAGAAGAATAAAAGTAAGTTTATTTTTGAGCAAGCTAGTGGTTATGATAGTAGTATTAATTTTCATACTGTAGAATTTTTAAGTCAAAAATAAAAAACTTTAAAAAAATATGACCTTGCTGTTGTGATAAACAGCAAGGTCATTTTCCATCTCCTTTGTATAATAAGCTTAAATTTTTGGTTATTGTGGCCTGGATACTTTCCAGTGGCTAGTATCTCGGATCCCTTCATTTGATTCTGCTTTACAAATTCTTCCGGGGGAGCATACATTGGAATCAAGTACTAGGACATTTTCCGCTGTTTCATCATAACCATAAATCAAACCGTAATGATTATAGTTATTTACGGGACTGATGTATTGTACAAAAACATCTCCCTTTCTCACAAAACTAGAGAGATTACCAGCATCATCTCGAGTTGGTAGCTCTTCAGTATCTGGATTGTAAAAATATTTCTTATCCACATTTGTACAATTTCCAGATCCAAACACATCATTACTTAGATAGAGGCTGTGATAGATGAGACTGGCATTGCCATTCTTTATGACACGATCATCATCCACAATACAATTCAAATCAGTGTCGCCAAATTTACTCCAACCATCTTGAATATGTTGAATGACTGGATCAGATTCCATAACCTGTCCATCATCCTCAGAAGTGCCCCTGCCTAAAATGGTTCTTAGATAAAACTTTGTTAATGCCTTACATTGTCTCTCTGCTCGCACACCATTATAATCAAAATTTATCTCAGCAAAATCATAAATGTGGTCATCATCAACTGAAACGAGTGAGTCTACATTCGGATAAAAATCCGGATAAAGCGCCTTCACATAGACATCCAAATAATCGTTGTTCACGTCATCATCATCCAAGAGCGCATCCATCCCAGCGAAGAATTCATCCGAATCGGCTGGTTTTTTGAGAAAAATGATGGAGAAACTGCCGTCAATCGGAGTCTGGGTATCTTCTGGAGTGACTTCCAATGTATAGGTCCCGGCTTCCAGATTCTGTTTGCGATACATGAAATTGACCTGCTGGACGCCGTCATCATCCCCAACTAACCCGATGTCAGTGTAACCACTGGAATACTCGCCATAATTCTGATCCAAGACGGCGGCACCATAATAGTTCAGTACCCGAGCTCTGAGATTCAGACCGCCTCCGGAAAGGATGGCGATGGAAGTGGCTTCTGTAAGAGTGAACGAATACAGATTCATTCTTTCGGAAGTAAGAGCTTGATTCTTGAGAGAAGACTGAGGGACTATGGTCTTCATGAAAAATGCACCCACACTTTTATCCCCATTCATAATAATAGACAAGGTTTCTCCAGAATAGGTATTGTTTCCATAGTTCCATCCATCAAAAGCATATCCGCTTGAGGGATAGGCTGTCAGACTGACTGTCCCAGAGCAGCTCCCCATACATAGGCCATTATTGCAAGTCCATATTGGACAAGGCGGGTTACTAGTGACAGTTCCGCCACTTGCAGGGTTAATGTTAACATAGAGCTGATACGGAACATTGGCCAAATAAAAAACACTCCCCTTTATCGGTTGAGGAATATTGCAATAGCTGGCCGTTATGACTGTGGAGCTTTTGTAATAGCCAAGAAAAGCCTGGGGAATATCATCCGAATTAAAAACCAAATCGGTATTGGTGAAAAACATGGGATTGATGGCGCAATTATCTCCAGGGGCGATTCCAACTGGTGAACCGTCATAGATAATATTGTCATAGCTAGCCCAGGCGGTGCCGTTGTGGCGATAGACTAAGACGCTTCCTTGCATAGAATTGTTGAAAATAATCCTGAGATAGCCGTTGTAGGTATAGACATGGGGCAGATCCCGCGTCGTAGCTGCATAGATAGCGTAATAGATATTGGACTGGTTGTGGAACATCACAAACTTGTCAAAAGTCGTTCCGTTGCTGACATAGGGGAAAGCAGTGGGAAGACTGACGGGGTAAGCAAAAGCCTTAAATGGAAAAATAAAACTCAGACAAAGCAACATCCACAGCAGGTTCTTTCTATACATATTGTTTCTCCTTGTATTTTTAGTGTTGGAATATATTTCAGTAATCTATTATCAATCTTTCTGTTATTCAAACATGATGGCCTCCTTTAGGTTGAATTTATTTATGTAAAATTGTTAAGCAACTATTGGAAGGTAGCAAAAAAAAAGAATTACTGTCAAGCTATTTATAGATAGAGAAAGTGGCAAAAAAAGATAAACTAGCAAATTAGTTAAAGTCTTGGCACAAAATACCATCCCTCAAATCCTCTGAAAAAGGTTATAATCTCGTTCACTCGCTCCCACCTATTTTTTAAAACGAGACAGCGATTAGAGCGCGTCACTGATAATGACGAGGCCTCTGGTTCGAGTCCAGATATGCCCACCTATGTAGTAGATAAAAAAGAAAGATTCCCGAAAGGGGATTTTTTTTGGAAAATGCGCCTTAGCTTGATTTGACAGGGTACATTATACGTGCTTTTATTATAGAAACCCTTTTGCTTCTTGCAGAATGAGGTTTTTAGTATATTAACAATTTATTGAAATAGTTAGTAAAGAAGCGGGTGATTATCTATGAATAGATAATTCCTATTAACGAAGTAGAAAAAGAAAAAGGAGAAACATTAATGAAGAAAAAAAAGTTTCAATCATCAGTATTTCCAACGGAAGTTATTGTACTTGCGGATACAGAAGAAACTGTGGTTCGCGGAGGACGTGACAAATTCAATCTTCTCCCTGAAGCTTTTCAGGGGATTAATCAAATCGGAGTAATCGGTTGGGGATCTCAGGGTCCGGCACAAGCACAGAATTTGCGTGATTCGCTTGCTGGTGCTGGGATTAATGTCAAAGTTGGATTGCAATCTGGCAGTCAGTCATGGGCAAAAGCCCAAGCTGCCGGATTTACCGAAGAAACAAATTCGATCGGTGAAATGTTTGAAGTTATCACGCAATCTGATTTGGTCATTCTGCTCATCTCTGATGCCGCTCAAGTTGAACTGTGTGATCGTATTTTTGAAGCGATGACTCCAAGATCTGTTCTGGGTCTTTCGCACGGTTTCCTTTTGGGGCACTTGCAGAGTGTTGGAAAAAAATTTCCCGAGCACATCAGCGTTATTGGCGTATGTCCAAAGGGCATGGGTCCTTCGGTGCGCCGGTTGTATGAGCAAGGAAAGGAAGTGAATGGTGCAGGAATCAACTGCTCATTTGCAGTGGAGCAGGACATTGATGGAAAAGCAACAGACATCGCACTTGCTTGGGCAGTCGCTATTGGTGCTCCTTATGTTTTTCAGACGACGCTTGAGGATGAATACAAAAGTGACATCTTCGGTGAGCGGGGGATCT
>JBAZXY010000112.1:0-4756 GCA_041659585.1 Parcubacteria group bacterium
GTCCAAAAGCCTAGCGTCACTAATATAAGTAATGCTAAATTCTTTATAATATACTCCAACAAGCTTGGATCAGCTGAGTCAAATTGCACGGAATTAAAGATGCGTCCGATTAAAATGATATCCAGCAGTCCGATAGCATTAGCAATAATGCAAAGTATCACAAATAGAACAAAAAGGTTCTTTTTTGGCGAATACCTCCAAGAATATTTTAATAAGTTTATCAAAGGATTCTTATTTTTTTTCATAATCTCAATTTAGTCTTTTTTAGTCCACCTCTCCCATTTGCTGCAATTGTAGTAATTTTTGGTACAGTCCGCCATCGGATTTGGCCAGCTCATGATGACTGCCGGATTCAATGACTCGTCCCTTTTCCAATACGATAATCTTGTCCGCCTTGCGGATGGTGCTCAAACGATGAGCAATCATAATCACCGTGCGGTTTTTGGAAATCTTGTCCATAGCATCTTGAATCAAACGCTCACTTTGCGAATCCAAATTGCTCGTGGCTTCGTCGAAAATCAAAATTTTCGGATTAGCCAAAATAGCCCGCGCGATGCCGATCCGTTGTCTTTGCCCGCCGGACAATTTGATGCCGCGTTCGCCGACCGTCGTGTCATAACCCTTGCTTAATTGCAATATGAACTCCTCTGCATTAGCAATGCGCGCCGCCGCCTCAATTTCTTCCTGACTCGCTCCCGGCTTGGCATAAGCGATATTTTCTTTGACACTGGTGTCAAAAATATCCACCTCCTGCGGCACAATAGCCATAAATTTGCGGAAAGCATATAAGTCATATTCCCGCAGATCTTTGCCATCCAGTAAAATCTGCCCGTCACTCGGGTCATAGTGCCGATAGAGCATCCGCACCACGGTAGTTTTTCCGCCGCCGGATGGACCCACGAGAGCAGTGACGCAGTTGGAATTGATTTGAAAACTAGCATGGCTAATGGCACTATTTTTACTGTCTTTGTAGAAGAAAGAGAGGTCTTTGAATTCAATCCGCCCTTCAAACTTTTTCGGCTTGAAACCGTCCGGATTATTCTCTATTTCCGACTCTTCCGTAGATAACAAATACAATCTTTCCACCGCCTCACTAGATTCCATAATGCGGTCATACAACCGTGAAATGCGGAAAAGAGAAATCAAACCTCTTTCCGAGATAGTAAAAACAAACACCAAACTACCCAGCGTAATCTGTTCGTGCATCACCAAATAGATGCCAAACATCAACACTGAACCTCTCCCTAAATCAATGATCAAATTTCGTAGCAAATTATATTTCAGAATCTTACGATATTCGCCTGAAATACTTATCTTGATATTTTCCGTCGCCCGAGAAAACTGCCGATATTCCCGCCATTCCTGAACGAAAGATTTGACGGTATTAATATTAATAATAGATTGTGTCATCATACTGAAAGCTGCTTCCTGCTCATCAAAACGCTTCTTGCGAAAAGGAAACACCATTTTGTTGACCCGCACAGTCAAAAAAACAAAAGCCGGTACAAAAACAAGAACAATGACGCCAAAACGCCAATCAATAACAAATAGCGTAATGGACGTAAAAATTACTTGGAAAATTGTGGGCGCCACTTCCCGGAAAAAATTTCCAAATAGATCATCAATTTTATCAATCCCCCGACTTATTTTAATGATTTTACTACCGGTGTTTTCCTTTTCGTGATAGCCCAAGCTCAAAAAAACCATTTTTTTATGGGCGTTGTTAGTCAAATAGGCAATCACATCAACCAGGACATCAAACATTCTTCGGTTTCGAAAATAATCGGCCACCGACACAAGCTGATTGACACTAAACATAAGAATGACCAACCCTACTACCGCGCCCACTTGCGCCACATCAAAATGAGTAATTTTGTCGATTACCAACTTCAATATATACGGACCCAGTAAACTGATCAGCTCTATCGCAATCGTCAAAAACAACAGTCCTATGATCTGTCGGTGACTGGGTGCTAACAGGCGCCAAAGACGCGTCCAAAAGCGACTCAAGTCTATCCCCTTTTGAATTTTTTCCTCTTCTTTTTTTAGCATATTATTATTTTACTCTATAAAACAAATTACCGCCCCGTTTTAGCGGAGCGGCATTTTTATTCTCTTGGGTTATTTGCTCTGGAAATAGGTAACTATTTCTGAACTGTCCAAGGAGAGATATTCCACCGCTCCGGTTTTTCTATTTTTAAGTTCCACGCGTGAATCGCGTATATTCTTTTCACTCACCACTAGTTGATAAGGCATTCCCATCAGATCCGCATCGGCAAACTTCACCCCCGCATTCGCGTCGCGATCATCAAACAACACTTCCACCCCAGCCGCATTCAAGGCATCATAAATTTCTTGAGCTTTTTCGTTTTGATTGAGACTCAGCAAATGCACCCGGAAAGGCGCGATGGCTTCCGGCCACACAAGACCATTATCATCCGCAAACAACTCCGCAATCACTCCCATCAAACGACTAACTCCGATGCCGTAGCACCCCATAATAATTGACTGCTTCTCACCTTTTTCATCCTTATAATACAAATTTAGTGCATCCGTATATTTAGATTCTAAATGAAAAGTATTTCCTACTTCCACGCCTTTTTTCTGAACCAATTCATTTTTATTTAATCCTAATTTAGCTAGATTTTCATCAGTATAAATCTCTTCATTAATAGCAATCCGATTAGCTTCGTCGACATAAATCGTGTCTTCCCCTACCACACTGAGTGTCTGAAATTCATCGCTAAAACGTGGGGTGAAAATTCCACCATCCGCATAAGTACGATAAGTAATCGCTCCCAATCCTAACCGGTCGTAAACCCTATAATATGTCGCTACTATTTTTTCATACTCCTGCTCATGTTGCTCTTGATTGCGACAAAAAGTATACATATCCTTCATCACAAATTCACGACCGCGCAGCAATCCACTCTTAGCCCTAAGTTCATTACGGAATTTATTTTGAATCTGATACACTGCAAATGGCATGTCCCTATAAGAGCTTAAATAATTGCTGACTGCATCCACTATTGGCTCCTCATGAGTAAGTCCCACACCCAACTCAGTGCCGTTAACTAGCTTGGTTTTAAACCAATTATCCACCTTAACATCATCCCAGCGATCTGTTTTTTCCCAAATATCCTTAGGTTGCAAAGTAGTCATCATGACTTCTTGACCACCGACAGCATTCATCTCTTCCCGCACGATTTTTTTAATATTTTCCAGTACGCGAAGACCTAGCGGCATATAGGCATACACGCCAGCAATCTCCTTATGGATGAATCCAGCGCGAATCAGCAGTTGAGCATTGATGCTCACCTCGTCTTTCAGCGCGTCTTTTTGAGTTTTCGTAAATAATTGTGATTGTTTCATATAGTTATTCTAATATATTTATCTTATTTTGACAACTTCTATTCGCAAAACCGAGTGCCGAAATTTTCTTCTTGGGCCACTGCCCGGAGAATAAATTCCCGTGCTTTGGCCGGCGCCAAGCAGGCGCGCATCTGAGTCTGGGCCAACTCCGCCAAAGCCAAGATTTTGGTGCGCATCCCATCTGTGCCATGCCCGAGAGCACTGCCGCCCTTGGCATAAGCCAGAACCGACTCCATTTCAGCCACGTTGACTATGTGCACCACTTGCCCCTGGGTATTCAGTAGCCCCAGTTGATCAAAACCAATAATAGCCACATCCGCTCCCACCAACAGGCACATCAACTTGAAAAGCCGATCATTGTCCGCGCAATGCTCCAGCGCCTTAACCTCCTCCGAATCAATCACGTCATTGGCGTTGATGATGGGCACCACACCCACCGCGAAAGCTTCCAGCATGATTTTTTTAGTCAGCTGCGTGCGAGAACTTTTTTGATCCACTAATTGTTCGTCCGTCAGGAGCATCTGCGCCCCATCTACCCCCTGCGCCCGCAAAGATTTTTGATAGGCATGAATGATGCGGATCTGCCCCACCGCCGAGCGCAGATTGCGGGAGCGGTTTTCCGATTGATCACTAGCAATCGCTCCGGAAGTGACAATAAACACCCCAACACCGCCTTGTACCAACGCGGCTACTTGTGTACACACTGATTTGATTAACTGGTGATTAATCTGGCCATCGTTCACCAAAGAGGATGAACCTAGCTTGATGCCAATAATTTTCTTTTTCATAATATATTTTAGGTAGTTAGATTTCAACCGCCATATTTTTAAGAAAATCTGCTTGAGAGTTTGTTTTTTCTCTATAATATTCCTATGGGCGTCGGGATAGAGGGAATATTTTAGCCAGAAAAACCAAGCTCGAGTTATTTTTTTGAAAATATGGAGGTTGAATGAATAAAATGCCTCACACACAAAAACAGCCCAATTGCATTAAGCTGTTTTTGTCTATCTAAAATGATTTTTTCTAAAAGTTTATTTTAAACACACACAAGCAGCCTAATTGTCTAGGTTGAGGGGCTGCCGGGAAATTGTAGGCGTGTTTAAAATTATTCATACCTAACAAATACCATGGGGAAAATTTTTTGTCAAACGAAAATTCTAAAAACAACTTTCTTGAATAATTTGCTTATACAAATTAATTGTCTTTTTAAAGCTTTTTTCTGTTATATATTCATCTGCCATATGCGCCATCATCGGACCAGGACCGAGAATTACAATTTGATTTCCCGCCCCGCCAAGAAAACTGCCCTCCGTCGCATAATTTTCCGCTACTGCCTTGTTGTTCGTAATAGCCTCAACGGTCTCAATAAAATCGCCCCCCTTAT
>JBAZXY010000113.1:0-4728 GCA_041659585.1 Parcubacteria group bacterium
TCCCATGCCTGATTGGATGTAGCGAGATGATTTCCCCCTGTGAGGAGCATCTCCATCTTCTCTGCCTCGACATCACTTTTGAGCGTATGGCGCTGACCAGCAATCACAACATCCCTATCGCAAATATTACGACAAAATTCGGCATCACTGAGCCTGTCCATATTTGAAACCAGAATCACTGGATTGAATTTCCCCTTACTATAATCCAGAAATTCAAACAGCATTGGATGCAATGTCGGCTCTCCGCCGAGAATGTAAAACTCCGTAAATTGAAGCTCCACTGCCTCATCAACGATTTTCTTAAACACCTCGAAACTCATTTGACGCGGTGAATGAACTGCGAAACAAGTTGGACATTTGCGATTACACACCTCTGTGATGTCCACACCAACTCCTGTCAGACTTTTCTCGTTTTTAGAAATTTCGCGAAATGGCATGATCCTCCTCCTGTAATAAGGGTTTGTTAGTTTTTACCTCTTTTCAAAGAACATTTTGGATGGACAATCCATCCCCTGGGAAACAAAAAAACTCCCCATCTTTTTACACAACAAAAAATTGCGTAAAAGGACGAAGAGTCTTAAAAAAAACCTCGTGGTACCACCTTTTTTTGGAAACAAAAAACACCCAGAAAGGTGCCAGCACTTGTTCCCACTCATCAGCTCTGTCCATTTAGTATGGACGAATTTGATTATCCTATGATTACGGAGGATGCCGAATTTCCACTAACGCAGAAACCACTCTTCCCGCTAAGCGGGACAAGCTAGACCCAACCCCGAATTCCTTCGGGATCTAACTTATGAGTTTTGTAATTGTTAAACTATCTTATTTACATACTATCAACTTTTGTTTATTTTGTCAAACAATCTAAACAAAAAAAGGCTAAAATAAGAATTTTTCTTATCTGCTCGGCATATCAAAATACACGACCCCTTTATCCCATGACTATTTTGAAGAAAAAGTACCCAATCCTATCATTCCAAGGCTTTCAACTAAATTTTCCGACTATCATATGCCCAATGCAAAAGGGCCTGCCGCTGCCGGGTGTTACATGAAAAATCATGCGGGAAGCATTTATTCCTGACTGCCGCAGCGTGTCGCCTGAACGCTTTCCAGCGCTTGATTTGACGCGCATCATCCTCATGCCTTCTACCTATGAAGTAGCGGCAATACCATTGAAACCACCCACGCGGATCATCCTCGCGAATCCAGCCTTTTCTTTTCCATTCAGCAAGCGACTGGCTGGCATTAACTCCAAAAAAATTCAAACTTTTATCATGGCCTGACATCCCCTCTGGCAATAATCTTGCGCCCTTGAACCAGTCTGCTGGAAATTCTTTTTTGCAATCCCGCAAATATCTCCCACTAAAAACGCCTAGCGCTAGCATCTGCCGGGGAGTCAATTCCGGCTGGAAATCAGGCTGGAAATTTTCTCCCATTGGCTCAGAAATTTCATAACCATAATCTTTCTGCATGCGATCATTCACAACGACACACCTATGTTTCATATTTTTTATTACCTATTCAGATAAGTAATCGTCAGTTGCAAAACTGTTGCGAAAGAAACCCACAGCAAATATGGAATCTGGATATAGGCAATCCAGCGAGCATGGGGATAGATAGCCATCATTGCCCAAACAAGCGTTACGAGCACCAGCAAAATATCCACTGCCGTAAGAAGATTGCTCCTCAGCCCGAATTGTAGAGGCGTAAATGCCAGATTAAAAATAAGATTCAGCAAAAAAGGCAAAGCCACCATGAGTGTGATCTCCTTTTTCCATGTCATCCAAAATACTTTTCCAAAGGATATTGTGATAAGGACATACAAGAAAGTCCAAACTGGGCCAAAAAGAAAAGCTGGTGGAGCCCAAAATGGCTTGATTAGCTGCGAGTACCAATTATATGTGTTCATAGTTTTTATTATGCTTAATTATGAAATAATATTTCTAATTTCACCGAGGCAGCACCAATCAAGATAAAGCTTGAATATTTATTATCTTATAAATTTATATCAATATTATAGCACAGTTCTAACTTCCTACTACCCCATACAAAAAAGAGACTAATTAAAGCCTCTTTTTTATATCCACACGGAGTAGTGAAGGACGTTAGAACTATTTTTGTGAAGAGAAATGAAATAATCTACATTCCAAGCTTCTCTACCACAGCGTCAGACTTGGTTAATTAACCAAAGATACTAATCAAATACAATAGAAAAATCATTTTCATCCGTATTAATTTTCGCACCAATTCCAATCTGGAGTTCCGGCAGAATAATAAAAGTGTTTATCAATATTCTTTCCTTGTTTAACCTTGAAACCTAATTTCTCCAACGCTAAAATGCCAGCCTCTATTTCTGCTCTAATATTATAGATCGGCCTGGATGGAGCAATAATGCCAATTGTGTCTCCTGGCAAAAGCATATTTTTACTCATAAATTTTTACCAATTAAAAGATTGCATATTTGAATCCACTACATAGAAACACCCGATCTAACTAATAAATATTTTTCCTGCCTACAATATCAAAGCCAACCATAATAGCTCCGCAGATAAAATCCTCTAGCTGAGTATAATCTTCCTGCAACTGAGCCCTGCGCAGGCATGTGTAATACAGTCTCTTTCCCTCTTGTTTTATTGTCGCTGGAGCAATATTTTTTTGTAGTAGCATAGCTACTAAAATCAATCTGCCAATGCGCCCATTACCGTCAGAAAATGGATGGATCTGCTCAAATCTGGCATGGATATTGGAAACATGCGCAACACTATCTTTTTGTTTTTTATTTATATCCCCAAGAATATCCTTCATCAAATCTGCAACTTTAAGACAATTTGCCGTCGGAACATTCGAACCAACAATACGTACGCCATACCTGCGATATAGTCCAGCGTCATCCCTAATGCCATTCATCAAAATACCATGCAACTTCAAGACTAATTCTTCGTTGATTTTTTTTGCATTTTCCAAATAAGTAAACAGGTATTGCAAAGCGGCCTGATGATTTTTAACTTCAAGCTGCTCAATGATGCTTTTATTGGGAATTGACTTATTATTAAACATAATATCAGCTGTTTCATCTTCCGATAGCGTCGACCCTTCAATTTTATTGGAGTTATATGTCAATGATAATAAAAACTGATCATAGATATCCGAATTTTTCAAAATTATATTTAGAACATTTTTATATTTTTTTGATTCTTTTATAATCAATTCTTTTTTGGCAGCTAAAAGAGTTTCGGGGATAATATTTTGACCAGTATATTCTTTGTATAATTCATCAATAATCGCCTCTTGTTTTTTTCTGGGAATTGATTTTTCATTCCACCAATTATTAAATGCCACGAAAGACACGCCAATTTTATTGGCAATTTCAGTCTGAGTCAAACTAGAGACATCCTGGATAATTTTCAACTTATCTTTAATATTCATCTTGCCATATTAGCAAACTTTATAAAGTTTGTCAATAATTAACTTATTTATAAAGTTTCAACTTCTGGAATACCGAAGAGTTAGAATCAAAAAAGAGACTTGCATTAGCCTCAATTTCAATTACATTCTTCAGATCATGGGCTAGTTCACGCACTTCGGACAAAAATGCTGGAAAATTGGGAGAGAATTGGGGTGAGATTGGAGAGAGCTAATATATTGTTAAAAAAATTGAACAAATAAAAAGTCCAGGTATCACACGGATGCGAGAGTTTTATTATTGGATATTTCCCTAGGTGTCTCTAGCTTACCTAGACGTTTTTATTTATATGCTATATAAGTCTCATAATGCATCACACTTGTCTAAAAAGTGAACATCTTCTGGAATTTCAAATGAAAACTCTTTTATTGGTTTGCATTTAACAACTGCCCCCATTGTGCTCATCGGCATTAAATATTCCCTAATATCTTTCCCCTTATTTTCAACACATCCCTTCTTCAAATAAGTTCCTTTGTCCGAAGGATATTTCCAATCATACACAGTCTCACCATCAAAATAACTATTTATATAAATACCATTTACCATTGAATATGTTTTACTGTAATATAATCCGCCATTAACCTTAGCATATGTTAAGGAGTAAAATTCATCAGTATCAATTTCCTGCACACACTCATAAGCAGCTTTTGTTTTTTGAACATCCCCAAGGCTGCTAAAAAAAGTAAAGTTTTCTCCTTTTATAAAATCAATCTTATTATTTTTTAGGTTAACTGATTTTATTAATTTGATACTATGTTCATCCAACACGATTAAAAGGTTTAGGTCGCTCTCACCAGCATCTGAAAAATTAGCTTTCCAAGACCATTCATAAAAAGGATCATATTCTAACAAAAAAAATTCTTTTTTAAATTTAGCTAACTCTAATTTATTTGTTTCGATATTCTCGTTAATCTTAGCCGAAACCTCTCTAAATCCAAATGCTAATTTTTCTTCTGGCAATTCAGGGGAATTTAATATCTTATTAAATTCAGCTGCATTATTCTTGTCCTCTTTCTCTATAAGCAGCAATTTATCAGAATTAATTCCATAAGTTAGTAATAAAATTTCATTACTTGAAGAAAAGGTGAATTGTATCATTGACGAATCTTCGCTTTCATTGCTATCCAAATAACTCACTCCCCTTTAATTTAAAATCCCCCTTCGCATTTGCCTCCGCTAAAGACTTTTTATAAAAATCCAAAGTACTTGTTGCTCTATCGAAAGATTCATTTTTTTTATTGTCATCAAAAATTTTGCTGTCATGA
>JBAZXY010000114.1:0-4591 GCA_041659585.1 Parcubacteria group bacterium
GGAGTAGTGGTGAACAGAGATTCTTCGGAATCTCAATCATCTAATGGTCGTTTATCAACTTCGGTTGGTAAAAGCTAGGCTCGAACAGGACTAATCACAAAAGATTTTGATTGACTGAATATACACGTAGAAAAGAAACAGAACGGGGGAAAGCCCTGTTTTTTTTGTGGCTTGAATGAAGTAAATTTTGATGATATGATTCAATTTGTAGGGGAAATACATATAAATTTATAAACTAATATGATTAATATTATCCAAGGAAGTGCAACATCAGTATTACATAAGTGTATGTTTGGATTTCATGATTTACATGCTTGTAGTTATAACATATCAAACCCTCCTATTTATTTTTCTCTTGGTGAGGCTGTGGGCGCCGTAGCGTTGTTTATTGCTGCATATCAGTTAAGTAAACCATCTTGGAGAATAACTTTTTCAATAAGAAAAAAATGGCAAAGACTTCTACCTCTAACTTTTTTGATTGCGGGACTTATAATGATTTTATTATCCTCTCTTGTCATGCAAGTTCCTTTTTATATCCTAAAAAATCCATTTAACTACCCAATATTTTATGAAACATTGGGTTTTCTATTTTTTTTAATTGCACCTACTCTATATGTTTTTTTCTCAATGAGATCGAAGGGGTTATTTAATAAAGATACTTACGAAGATTTTTTCCAGCAGATACTTCATGAAGTTTCACGAGCGACGCCTGAAACACTGGAAGCTTCAATTAATATAATCAGCAATAATCTTTCTGAATTAGCTAAATCCGCTAAAAAGGAAGAGAGTATTGTGTTTATAGGAGAAGAGATTGAAAAGAAATCGTCTAAAAGTCCAGATAGGATATATGCAAATTATGCTGCTAATATCTTAAATATAATCTTAAGTGAAAAAAAAGTTGCTAATTATATTGCAACGGCGCGACTTGATTTTTTACTGCATTTTATTAGCGAAATTAAAAAAAATAATTTAGAAAGAACTGTTGGGCTTGCCAGTGAAAGCATCACTAGCTGTCTTTTTGAAGATAAAAATTCTCATCTATATAACCAACTCAATCATGGTGGCCTATCTATTTCAGCAAATTTATATAAAGCAATATTTTTTGATCAGGACGTGCTTAATAATATAAATCCATTCAGTGAATGGAATACATGGCTAATAGAGGATGAATCCCTGTTATTGCAGAAGAGATATCTAGATGTATACCTACGATCCCTTAAGGATGCTGTGGAAGGATACTGGTTTTATGGGGAAGGCAATATTGGGCGTGCCAGGATGTTCTACTATGGATTTAAAAATTTAACAGATTATTCAAGGAGGATAATTTACCTAGCCTCGCAAGATCTATCGAAGAAAAAAGTAGTCTTTGAAAGACTACATAAGATTGCTTCTTTTATTGGAGATGATTTTATGCAAATTTATGAAAAGGCCCTGAAGGATGGATTAGTAAAAGATTATGATATTAAAGTTACCCATCATGATGAGCATCGAATAACTGGATGTAGTCAAACTGCTTATTATGTAAATATGTTGGTAGATTTCTTAGAAACGCTATCGATGATTGAGGACGATAATGATAATGTTTGGCATGCTACTATTGAAGCTACAGAAAAAATTGTGGGCGTAGTTATCGGAGAAGGTGAGGCATTTAAGAATCTAAGAGATGACTTCTTTTCTTTGGCTTGGGGAAAAATATTTGATAATGTTGAGCGTGGTCATTTTCCCGCATTTTTGAGAGTGTATCTTCCAGTGATGGTCTTTGATTTTAGTAATGAAGATCTTTGTATGGAAAGGAATAAATTAATAACTTATATGGAAGATAAGTTAATACCGAAGATTTTGGCTGGAGAAAAGATGATAAACAAAAAAAGTTTAATGGAAGAAATTCTTTTACCAGAAAATATTATATTTAATAGAAAAACAAACAAATTTTGTAATGTTGATAGGGATGGCGAGAAGAATGAACTAAATATAAAGCCGTGTGGTAGTGTTGTAGAAATAAAAAAATAAAGAGCCACTTATGAAATTAACAGGTGAAAAAATTTATCTGAAAGAGGGATTGATGGAGAAAAATTATCCTCTGCTTTTGCAGTGGTTTCATGATGTGGAAATCATGAACTATATCGGCTGGGTCAAGAAAGGCTTGGCACTCAAAGATGTTCAAGAATTGAAAAATTTCGTGGCAAAACTGGAAGACGGAATCATTTTTGGCATCTATGATCACGCCGACAAATTTATCGGCTATGCCTCACTTTCTGATTTCAATGGCAAGGATAAATACGAATTCGGGATTTTTATTTTGAATAAGGACTATTGGGGAAAGGGAATCGGTCTGGAAACCATAGAGCTGGTACTGGACTATGCTTTTAACCAGTTGGGAGTCAATGCAGTCAATCTCTCGACCAGTGAATTTCATACGAACGCCATCAGGCTCTATGAAAAAGCCGGCTTTAGAAAAACCGGGTTGGCTCCGAATGATCGGACCATATTCCACAACGGCGAGTGGGTTTTGAGCGGGACAGTGGAGATGGAGATTGGAAAAGACAAGGCTATAAATACAAATTTGTTCTGATAGGTGAGGGTGGAAGAAATTTGCCGTGGGATAGAAATGATGCTCAGCGAAGTTTCAGAAAATATCGCAGATTAGCTGGAATGTCCGAAACTGTCACGGCTCATACGATTCGGCACAGCTTTGCCACGATTTTGATGAAAAAGAATGTCAGTCTCGGTCACATCCAAGTGCTATTGGGACATTCGGATATTCAAACTACCAGTCGCCACTATCTTGGCATCCTAAATGATGACGAGGCTAAGCAGACTCACGAAAAGGGGATGAATATGGATAATTGGTCGTAGCTTTATTTAAGCGGAAATGTGGGTTATACTGTAAATATGAAACTATTAAAAGTCATGAAGCATATGGAAAATCTAATTGAAAAAGCAAAATCCGAATTTTTAAAAATGGTAGACGATTTTGGTTCCGACCCATATCATTTGTTGCCTCACGTTCCAGAAGCCGAAAAATGGGCGAAGCGAATGTTGAAAAAATATCCCGAAGCGGATGAAGAGACTGTTCTTTTGGCGATTTGGTTGCACGACATTGGGCATTATCCGATTCCAACGGAAATCGACCACGCAGTCAGGGGTGAGCAAAGAGCAATGGATTTCTTAGAGAAGGAAAAATATCCTGCAGATAAAATAGAGAAGGTACTTCACTGTGTCAGAGCTCACAGATGTAGAGATGTGATGCCTGCATCCATTGATGCAAAAATTATAGCCTTTTCAGATTCAGCTAGTCATATGACAGACACGATGTATTTGGATATGGTTAGGGTAAATGAAGAGGGTAAATTTCCAAGAACTTATGCTAAGATAGAAAGGGACTATCGGGATTTGGCTATGTTTCCTGAAATGCAAGAAGAATTGTCTGAATTATACAAATCTTGGAAAGTATTATTAAAAGCGTATGAAAATATAAAACTGAATTAAAAATATAAGTATGGGGAAGGATATTGAAATAAAAGAAGGCTCAATTGATGACGCTGTCAAAGTTAACGCGACTATAATTGAATTTGGTGAGCCTTATGACAAGGCATATTTTGAAGATCGTTATGGAGGCAAAGAAAGATTGATTTTAGTGGCGTATATGGATAATCAACCAGCTGGCTATATGCTGTCATATGACAAAAATAATGACGGTTCTTTTTATTGCTGGATGGCTGGGGTTGACCCGAATTTTCGCAGACTGGGAATTCTGAATAGTCTAATGGGATATTTAAATGATTGGGCGAAAAAGAAGGGATACAAAAAGATAACCATAAAAACCAGAAATAATCGCAGAGAAATGCTAGCATTTTTGGTTAAGGATGGATTTAGATTTATAGAAGTTCAGTCTCAGTTATTCATAGGAGACAATCGCATTATTCTCGAGAGAATTATTGTATAAATAATTTATTTATATATAGCAGATAAGATAATTAAAGGACTAAATTTTTAATGTATGTCACTTGCAGAGAAAGACATTAAAGAATTTAAGAAGTTATACAAGGAACGTTATGGCGAAGAGATAAATGATTTTGTTGCATATGAGGATGCCAATCATTTACTACAAATGATTAAGGCTGTATATAAACCAATTTCGAAAGTAGACGAAGAATTGTATAGCAAGCTTGAAAAAGAACACGAGGCTGTTCCTGAAGATAAAAAAGTCGATTTTATTAAGCATCTCATTGAAGATGCTGAAGTCACGGAATTTAAAGAAAAAATTGGTGAGAAGAAATTTTGGGAATTAGTAATTAAAGCAAGAACTATGGGTAAAAATATGCCAATAAAAAAATTATTACTATCATCAAATGGAAGTTTTGTTATTGAAAAAGGCTTAAAGCTTTTGTTTGACGATATTTCAAAAATTAGATTGGCATATATTACAACGGCAGGAAAAGGAAGTAGTGATAAAACATATATAGAAACCCACAAAGAGATGCTGAAAAAAGAAGGATGCAATTTTGAGGAGATGGATATTGAGGGCAAAACTGAGGATGAATTGCGAGAATTACTGAAGAATAAAAGCGCTGTATATGTTGAGGGCGGA
>JBAZXY010000115.1:0-4577 GCA_041659585.1 Parcubacteria group bacterium
ACGCTTCTATGAATGTGGCTTGCTCTCCTACAGTTACCATGGGAAATATCATCCTTGGAACAGGTAAGTCTGACCTTACCACCAACACTTCCGCTTGCACTATCAAAACCAACGCTTCCAATGGTTATTCGCTAGCTTTAAAAGCTCAAACTTCTGCTAACCTAACCAGCGGCAGCGACATCATCGCTCCGATTACCGCCACTACTCCCGCTACCTGGAATACTACAGCCGTACCCACTACCGCTTCCGGTTGGGGGTTTCGTCTGAGCAGCACCAGCACCACTCCCAACTCCGCTACCTGGGGAACAGATGATCAATCCGGCACTGACTATGGCACTACCGCTAAATGGTACAAAGCCGCTACCAGTGATTACGCTCTAGTCACTCGTCCTACTGAAACCACCTTTGCCGGAGATACGGAAAACATTAACTTCGGAGCAGAAGTCGGTACCGCGATGTTGCAACCTACCGGTAACTATACCAGTACTGTAGTGGTGACAGGGACTAGTTTGTAATCGGTATAAAAATTAGAGAGCAATGATTGAAGGATTTTTTCATAGACACTAGGCTGGACATGGTTATGACTTAGAAATCCCGTATCTACAACGGAATAGTTGTTTTTTAGATGGGCGGGAAGTTATAGGAAAAAATAGAAAACCTTAAACCCTTGACAAATGAATCCATTATGTGATAATATGGCTTGAAGTAAAAAATAACTATTTACATATGGAAAAAGGGAAAAAATTAACTAAAAAAATCTCCAAGAAGACTACGCAGACCTTTTTAGAGTTGGCGAGGGAGATATTGGCTCATTTGCCACAGCGATCACAGGAAATCTTGAAAAAGAGGTATGGGTTAGCTAGTGGAAAATTAGAAACTCTGGAAAAAATAGGTAGTGATTATCAGATAACTCGAGAACGAGTTAGGCAAATAATTTCTGATTCCATCAAAAAAATTACCAAGATAGCTAATGAGAATGCTTTCAAGTTGGCGGAAGAGAGAATTATTTTGGAAATATCCAAAAGAGATGGTATAATAAGTGAAGAATATTTATTTCAGAAATTAGCTTTGGGAAATTTGAGAGAGGAAAAAGCCATTGCTTTCTTTGCTCTTTGTTCGGAAAGAATAATGGAGGTAGAAAATAAAGAGTTATTGAAAAAGGCATGGTCCGTTTCAGGAGATATTCTGGCAAAAGTAGAGAATTTTTCTAAGCTAGCTAAGGATATTTTTTCTCTCAGCAAAGTGCCACTCAGTGATGTCGAGATTGTAGAGCGAATAACTAAGCAACGTCCGGAAATGACAAAGAATCAAGTCCTTAGTTATTTGGATGTTTTAAGTGAACTATCGAAAAATAAATTTGGCAAATGGGGATTTACTCATTGGATGGAAATAAATCCTAAAGGAACTAGGGAAAGAATCTATCTTATTTTGAAAGAAGAAAATCGACCATTGCATTTTACCGAAATTACTAAATTTATTGACACTTTTGGAATTAGCAAGAGAAAGTCACATATTCAAACAGTGCATAATGAATTGATAAAGGATGATCGCTTTGTGCTGATTGGCAGGGGTCTGTATGCCTTGCGTGAATGGGGGTATGTGCCTGGAACAATCAAGGAAGTGATTAAAAGGATTTTAGAGAAGAGTGGCCAATCAATGACCAAGGAGGAATTGTTGGTAGAAATTGCTAAATCTCGACAAGTGAAGAAGACAACGGTGATGATAAATTTGAACAATAAAAAGGAATTCGTGAAGCAGGATAATAGGTATGGACTGAAAAAATAAACAAGTCTCCTATCAAGCCAAAAAACAGCGTAAATTTGCAACGACAAATATTTAAAATAAAATGAATACTTATATCGAAATATTAAAAAGCCTCTGGCAACCAATCTCCCAACTTTGGTGGATTATCTTGCCGGTGGCTTTTTATTATCTTTTCAAAGTGATCTGGATGGACTTTGTAAATGATAATTGGGGGGGCAGTTTGGAGTGGACCATCTTGGAGGTCATTCCGCCGAAGGAATTGGAAAGAGGGCCGAAACCGATGGAATCTATTTTTGTCGCACTATCAGGCGTGATAGTCGGCTATAGTTGCTTTGATGAGTACTTGGTGGGTAAATTTACGGATCGCTTTAGCTTTGAATTGGTGAGTTTGGGTGGAGAAATTCATTATTATATCAGAGTGCAAAAAAGCCTAAGAAATTTGGTAGAAACTCAAATTTATGCCCAATATCCCGGAGCGGAAGTTTTTGAAGTGGAGGATTATATGAAAAAATTTCCCAAGGTGGTGCCGAATCGAGATTGGGAGGTTTGGGGGTCAGATGTTATTTTATCTGAACCTGATCCATATCCAATTCGGACGTATGATAAATTTGAGGAGGATATTACCGGCACCATGATTGACCCGATGGCTGGATTTTTGGAACTTTTTGCTTCCGTACCACCGGGACAAAATTTGCTGTGGCAGATGGTGGTTTCACCGCAACCTGAAAGCTGGGGAAAGGGGCAAATGAAGCACGTGGAGAAGCTAGCTGGAAGGAGTAGCGGTGACAAACGGACTATCCTGGATGATTTTGTTGATGTGCTGAAAAATATTTTTGCCGGCTTATGGGGACCAGTGGAATTTGCGACCACAGCCAAGAAAAATGACCAGCCTTTGGCTTTTCGCCTCACTCCCATGGAGAGTGAGAAGTTGAAAGCTTTGGAAGAGAATTTAAGCAAGAATTTTTATAAGGTGAAAATGCGCTTTTTGAATCTGGGGAAAAAAGACGGTTTTGATAACACCTTACAAACCGCTTTTTTCGGGGTGTTGCGCCAGTTTAGCGATCTCAATTCGAACAATTTGCGTCCCAATGATACTAAGCCAACTGCTAATTATATTGCGGCGAATGCTCGATCACAAGCCCTAAGAAGAAGGATTTACAATCGTTATCGTAATCGCAACATGGATGGCCAGAACGTCTATTTTTCCACTACCGAATTCGCGACCGTTTATCACTTCCCGGATATGGGAGTCATTACTCCGGCTGTGCCCAGAGTAGAATCGAAAAAAGGCACGGCGCCGTTTAATTTGCCTATTGAATAGAATTTATTTTTTTATAACCCATAAGCATTAAGAATAACATTATGCCAGATATAAATTTTTTTGCCAAAACCAATTTTAGAAATCAAGAAAGAGTTTTTGGAATTAAAAGAGATGATCGTCGCAGACATATGTATGTCATTGGAAAAACTGGTATGGGAAAATCCAATTTATTGGAGAATATGGCTATTCAAGATATTCGCAATGGCGAGGGTGTCTGCGTGGTGGATCCTCATGGTGAGTTTGCGGAAAAAATGTTGCAATCGGTTCCGGCACATAGATTAAATGATGTGATTTATTTCAATCCCTCTGATGCTGATTTCCCACTGGCTTTTAATATTTTGGAATCAGTGGCAGATGATAAGAAAAATCTAGTGGCTTCAGGCATGATGGGGGTATTTAAGAAAATTTGGCCGGATGTGTGGAGTGCGAGAATGGAATATATTTTGAATAATACTATTTTGGCACTTTTGGATTATCCCGGCTCCACTATGCTGGGCGTGAATCGAATGATGAATGATAAAGACTATCGCAAACGGGTATATCCAAAAATTAAGGATCCGGTAGTGAAAGCTTTTTGGCTGAATGAATTTGATAAGTGGGAAGACAAATTCCGAAAAGAAGCAGTGGCAGCTATTCAGAATAAAGTGGGGCAATTCCTCTCTTCTTCTGTTATCCGTCATATTGTGGGACAAGCCAAATCCACTATTGATATGACAGAAATTATGGATGGTCAGAAAATTCTAATCATCAATTTGAGCAAGGGACGAATCGGAGAGGATTCCATGCGGCTACTGGGCGGGATGATTATCACCAAGATTCAATTGGCGGCTATGGGTCGCGTGACTATGCCAGAAGCAGAAAGAAAGGATTTTTACCTGTATGTGGATGAATTCCAAAATTTTGCCAATGAATCTTTCGCTAATATTCTTTCGGAGGCTAGAAAGTATCGCTTAAATCTAATTCTGGCGCATCAGTATATCAATCAGTTAATTTTTGATGGCAATGCCACGGTGCGGGACGCGGTTTTTGGTAATGTAGGCACAATTGTGGCTTTTCGAGTGGGAGCGGAGGATGCAGAACATTTGGAGAAGGAATTTGAGCCGGTGTTTATGATGAATGATATTGTTAATCTGACAAAATATAATATTTATTTGAAATTAATGATTGATGGCGTGGCAGGGGATGCTTTTTCGGCCGCCACTTTACCACCATTGGATTTGACTGAGACTGCTGGGAATGAAGAGAAGATTATTCGGGGGACGCGAGAGCGTTATGGTAAATCGAAAGCTGAAGTGGAGGATCGTATTGCGCGCTGGAGTGGCATGGAGGTCTTTAAGGAAGCTCCGTCCGGCGGAAGAGAAGAATCGGATGATATGGATGACATGGAAGTGCAGGAGGTGAAATCGGCGCCAGTGGAACGCAAGATTGTCAGGGAGCAAGATGTTTTCAATCGGACGACTGTTTCGGAGATAACCAGAAGCAGCGCTCCGGA
>JBAZXY010000116.1:0-4559 GCA_041659585.1 Parcubacteria group bacterium
GAATCCAATTCCAAATCTTTGAGCGAATGCTGATCCTCCTTATCTCCCAGCACATAGGTAAGTGTCGCATCACTCTGCAACAACATTTGGCCCTCTAGGCGGTTTTGAAAAACCCCAGCAATCATGGGAGCCTCTGTGCCGCTAGCCATTTCTTTTTCTACAATGCTAGCCAAAGTCAACACTTCAAAAATAGTCCTATTTTGCTTTTTAATCTCTTCTATCAGAGTAGCATCAATTTTATTTTCCGTATTGGTAAGAATTTTTTTCAAAATGCCGTCTGGGGTCGCTTCCTGGGAAAAATAATAGGTATCCGGGAAAAGATACCCCTCCAGAGAGCTCGCCTGAGGCTTATCACCCAAAATATCAAACGCAGAAACTATTTCCGAAGAAGGATGACTAACACTGGCTAAAAATTCCGTTCCGGAAAAACCATGCACATCTAACTCAGCAGCCATCTGTTTAGCAGTCCAACCCTCCTTAAAGAGCACTCTTTCATATACCTTTTTCGGATTAGTAATGACCACAGCCATCTCCGGAATAGTCATCTTTCCATTAAGTAAATATTCACCAGGAAAAATAGCCTTGCTTTTTTGATTCAAGGCAAAATAGATTAAAAAATAGAGATGATTGCTAATAAGTCCTTGGTCGGCTAGATTTTTTCCAATTTGCATCGTCCCCTCCCCCTTTTTTATTTCAAACAGCTTATTCGCTTGTTGACTGCCCTGAGAAAAATAAATCTGCGAGCGCACGTAAAAAGACCCGATACCAACTATCAATAATACAGAAAATAAACCTATGACCAATTTCTTTATCATGCTAAAAAAATTAATTAAGAATAAAAGGCACAAAATCAAAGCCAGGGAATTCTTCTCGGAAAAATTCATTTTCCCCCTCTCGCTCCAAATAAATGATGCTATTCCCCACAGGGACCACCATCTTTCCACCCAACTTCAATTGATTTTTAAGCGTCTGCGGTATCTCATCTAACACCGAAGGTGAAACTAGGATTCTATCATAAGGAGCCTCCGGAGGAAAACCCACTGCAATATCCCCATGATAAAACTCCGCCGTGCCTTTTTTTACGAAGCCGTATTTATCCGTATTTTTCTTGGCAAAATCAGAAAGTGATTTCATCCGCTCCATCGAAACAACCTTTCCACCATCTCCAACTATTTTCGCCAGCAGTGCTGTGGTCCAACCTGACCCACTACCGACATCCAATATTTTTTGCCCCGGTTGAGAATCCAACAACTCCAACATCAAGGCAACTACCATGGGTTTGGGAATCGTTTGCCCATAACCAATTGGCAGAGCCACATCCGCATCTACCAGCAATTCCAGTTCACGAGGAACGAATTCAATACGATCAATATGCTCTAGGGCAGCAATGATTAAATCGTTTTTCAGGTAGCCGTCCTTAATTAAATTGTTTACCAACTTACTCATTTTTTTTAATTAGCGGGTTATAAACCCATCACTTGAATAATTATGTCTCTAGTTCTGGCGCCATCAAATTCCACCAAAAAAATACTTTGTTTTTCCGTTAGCATGGCCACACCCTTTTCCACCGGAACAGTCTCACTCACCCCCAAAAGCATACCCTTGCAATGGGAATGCCCGTTACTACGCCCATCTGATTTGCTAGCACTCTTTAATTCAAAGGCATCATGTGAATATTTATCACTGATCGGCACCAATCGATATAGCACACGCATAAAATCTTGCTTCAACATCGTTTCATTATGGTTGATAATCACACTGGCTGAAGTATGTGGCGAATAAACCAACACCTGGCCAGTTCTCACCCCAGAAGTTTCAATCACCTCATTCACCTGGTCCGTAATATCGATAAATTCTATTTGAGCAGTGCTTTTGATATTGATTATTTTTTTATAAATTTTCATCTTTTTTATATTATGTTTTATTTTTTAAAAACCCCTGCTACCGCTTTCATTACTCGTGGATCCAGGGCGGCTGGAATTATTTTATTAGCAGTAGGTTTCTTTATTAATCCCGCAATCGCTATGGCTGCTTTCATTTTGTGCGCATCTGTTATTTGCTTAATGCCATTATCCAAAACACCGCGAAAAATACCAGGAAAGGCCAATACATTATTCAGCTGATTGGCATAGTCTGATCGGCCCGTCGCCACTACTCGCGCCCCGCCTCGTCGTGCTTCTTCAGGCATAATTTCTGGCATCGGGTTAGACATAGCAAAGACAATGGCATTTTCATTCATCTTTGTAATGTGAGTATGTTGCAAAATATTAGGAGCTGAAACACCAATGAAAACATCTACTCCCTCCAAAGCTTCCTCAACTGTTCCCTGCACATTGTGTGGATTAGTCAGAGCTGCTATCTCCATCTTAGAAGCATTCAATCCACCAGCTCTTTCCTTG
Source organism: Parcubacteria group bacterium (assembly GCA_041659585.1). Classification (GTDB taxonomy): domain Bacteria; phylum Patescibacteriota; class Minisyncoccia; order Moranbacterales; family UBA2206; genus UBA8518. The sequence continues at coordinate 2,400 of JBAZXY010000116.1, forward strand.
AAAATCACTCCCTGACTATCCACCATAACAATCTGTTTGGCGCCATATTTAATTAATAGTTTTGCAATAGCTACTCCAGCCGCACCTGCACCTGAGATAACAATTTTTACTTTTTTAATATGCTTTTCTACTACCTGCAAAGCATTAATCAGTCCAGCCAAAACTACGATAGCAGTGCCATGTTGGTCATCATGAAAAACAGGAATAGCCAATTCTTTTTTCAAGCGCTCCTCTATTTCAAAGCATCTTGGCGCCGAAATATCCTCCAGGTTTATCCCGCCGAACGTCGGCTCCAGCAATTTAATGGCTTTGACAATCTCTTCCACGTCTTGCGTCGCTAATACTATCGGAAAAGCATCCACCCCTCCCAATTCCTTAAAAAGCAAAGCCTTGCCCTCCATGACTGGCAATCCCGCTTCGGGACCGATATTACCCAATCCCAAGACAGCTGAACCATCTGAAATCACGGCCACGCTATTCTTGCGCATCGTATAGGAAAAGGAAAGTTTTTTATTTTTCGCAATAGCCATGCAAACTTCCGCCACTCCCGGCGTATATAAGACCGGCAAATTCTCTTTGGTCAATTTAAACTTACTTTTAATCTCAATTTTACCGCCAATTTTTTTAGAAAGTTCAATGGAGTTCATATGATTATAGTTTTACTTTTTTATACGCACCATTAGCCGCTAAAGCCCCTTCTGCTGAAGCAGTGATGAGTTGACGGAATTTGTTCGAGCCGGTAGTAATGTCTCCGGCGGCAAAAACACCCGGAACATTAGTGCTCTGGTCAGCTCCTACTTTGATAAAATTCTTTTCATCTGTTTCCACGACTAGTTTTCGAATCAACTCTATCCCCGGTTCACTGCCAATTTCAATGAAAACACCATCCACCGCTAGATACGTCTTATCTTCATGAGCTTTATCTAAAATTATCTTCTCCACCTTCGCCTCTCCCTTAATTTCAATCACATTTGTGCTGGTAATAACTTCAATTTTGGGATTAGCAGCAATTTTCTCCAACCAAATCGGCTCAGCAGACAACCTTTCTCCGCGATACAAAAGATACACCTTCTCTGCATAATCTGCCAGAGTGATGGCGGCCACCGCCGCTGAATTTCCTCCACCAATCACGCTGATGACTTTATTGCGGAAAAACATGGCGTCACACGTAGCACAATAGGACACCCCCTTGCCAATGAATTCTTTCTCGCCTGGAATATTCATTTTTTTATAGCTAGTCCCCATAGCCATAATCACCGTTTTGGCCAAATACTTAGCTTTACTTGTTTCAATTTCAAATATACCATCTGCATTTTTTTGAACAGCATTAATTGAATCATTTTTGATTTCCACGCCGAAATGATTCACTTGCTCTACCAAATTAGCAATGAGCTCCCGACCAGAAATAGCAATTTTTCCCGGCCAATTCTCAATACTGTGGATTTCGTTCATTTGCCCGCCGGGCTCCACCCCAAAAATCAGATGCTCCAGCCGATAGCGCGAAGCGTACATTGAAGCAGTGAGTCCTGCTACTCCAGCCCCAACAATGATTAAATCATAAACCCTGCCTTCTTCTTCCATATAATTATCTATTATTTATCCTTATTACTTATACTTATTTTAACATCAGGCCTTAAAAAAAACAATAACAAAAAAACAGCCCTAAAATTCAGGACTGTTTTTCAATTGGACTTTGGATGTAAAATTATAAGCTCTCCAATTCTCCTTTAAGAACTGCCACTCCTTGCACGCCTACAAACTCCTTCACTACCTTGCCTCCCATAAAAATCTTGATACTAGGAATAGACATAATGCCATATTGAGCAGACACAGCTTGATTCTCATCAACATTCACCTTGCCAACTTTTGCCTTATCCCCCATTGCCTGAGCTAACTCCTCAATAATCGGAGTCATCATCTGACATGGTCCACACCAAGGTGCCCAAAAATCCACCAAAACTGGGACGGTGCTTTTTATAACTTCTTGATCAAAATTTTGATCAGTAAATGTATGTGCCATATTATTTTTATTTTAAAAAATTAACTAGACCCATGTATATATCAAATACATCCCGATGAACAACATTATTGCACCTGCTATCAGATGCAGGAGGCGAATATTTTTTTGCCGCCAATTCTCCAATCCTTTCTCCCTAATTC
>JBAZXY010000117.1:0-4522 GCA_041659585.1 Parcubacteria group bacterium
CCAGATTATCCAAAATACGCGGATCAAACAAACCCCCACTCTCCTCAAAATATTGCACGGATTTTTGCGCCACTGCCAACATATCCACCGAAGCTTCACAAAATTCTCCCAGATGCGCATTCAAAAAAAATAACTCACTCTCCGCGTCAAAACGGCTGAAAATCCGCTCTTGCGCGGCATATAATTTTTGTACGGCTAAAAAAGTAATTTCCGTTTCCGCAGCCCAGGAAGCACTGCCCACAATCTGCACATAAATATCCGTTCCCAAGGCCCGCCACTCTTTTTCAAAAATATGTTGACCCATAATAGACTTGTTGCTTAATAAATTACGTAACGAAATTTTTAGATTTTGTGGCATAATTTTTCAAATAATTTTTGCGGCTTAGCCGTAGCTAAGCCAAAAAAAATGGAAAATTTGACCAAAATATGGAAATTGCAGTAGTGAGTTATTAGGCAACAGGTCTAATGAACTATTTTTCAAATTTATCCACAATTCCATTGCGATTGTTGTCTTGCACAATATAGACTTCAGAAATAGTGGGGTGCGGATCATCTCGATCCAAGATTCCGTCGCCATCGCTGTCTCGCAGGGTGGTGGTAATGGTTTTCACCGAAGTAGTAGGTGTTTGCTGAGTGGTGGTGGTCGTGAGTGGAGCCTCTATAGTTACGGAACTCTTGTGATCCTCATCCTCTTCCTCTTCATCATCCTCCGCCCAAACAAAAGCGCTTCCAGTCAAAGCGATAACAACTATCACAACTAAAAGGCTGAGCCAAAAATATTTTCTTTTTTTTATTTCCATATTATTAAACTAAATAGTTAGGATTCATACGTCTTAATTTAGTTTGTCGTATTTGAAAAATATCATTCCCATAATTAAGATGTCTTGGTTTTTCTAGCCGGCGCTTTTGCGGCGACTGGAGCAGTAGCTTGTGGTTGGATGGTAGTTGTGGTCTGGGCATTTTGCACGACAGCTTTGGGAGCCGTATTCAGATCCCGCAATTTGCTTTCCCTGTCAGTCACAATATCAGCTTGCAACTGAGCTACATCATTTGCCACCGGAGCAGTCGTTTCTGTAGTTGTGCTCTCTGCAGAAAAATTACTCCGGCTCGCCTCCCGAATACCAAAAACAATCAGTGTCACAATCAAGGCGTTCACCACAAAAACAAATATCTTGGAACTATGCTCTTTAATGTTCATATTTTTAAATTTTCTTAATTTTTCTACTCCGGAGTAGAAATTTTTTTAAATTATTCCTGCGCCCATTAGTTATTACGCATCCTTGCATGATTTTGTTGCATCTTCCATCTAAATAACGCTGGTCAAAACAGTATAGCATAATTTGCACAAATGAAAAAGCGCCCATAACCTGTAATACAAGTTATGGGCGCATGGTTAGATAAGAATTTTTTCGGGGGCCTTAGATTAACAGAGAACACTCTTTTCATTCATCTTCTGCTAATATTTCCCCTAAGTACTGATACGCCACATAAAAACCTCCGGTAGGCCGCAGAGCAAAGGTTAACGGTTAATCAGGGTGATGGCCAATACGCCGGTGGCCGGGCAATTGGTGATCAGGCCGGGGATCGCTTTCATGCATTCGCATTTTTTCCCAGGCGGTGCTTTTCCAATGATACTCAACATACACTCCTCCTTTCGACTCATGAGCCGAAAAAAAATTATCCAAACATCTCCCTTACCTTTTCGATGCTTATTTCCAAGGCGGTGAACGAGCTTTCATAGACAACCTCCTATTGTCTGGAAAAGGTTACCAGGGTTCGGCTTAATGAGTGGCGGCAGGGGTCATTGCCAGGTCGCAGGCGATAATATTATTCATCCAGTCGGTTGTCAAAATGCAGTTGCATTTTTGTTTTCCAGGTGGTGCCTTTCCAATCATAATTCCTCCTTTCAGCTTGCGAGCCGAAAAAATTCTTGCTTCCCGATTACACATTGCCAGTCCCCATGAACCAGCTGCGACGGGGAAAATAAGCTCTTTTTGCAAAAACTCATTTTTCCCGCCACACTCCGAAATTCAGAACTCTTCTTACTTTTCTAGATTTTTAAGTTACTATTATTAGAATAAATTAACATATCCTTCCTGACATGTCAATTATTTCCCGCAAAAATAGCCTTTCTGAAAGCTATTTACCCTAATTTTCTTCACCAGACACTATTTTTTAGTCTTCATGGTTTTTGCAAACAACAAGCCCACTACACCCGCCACAACCAAAATCATGGCCAAGGGAAGCCATTTTTGATTTTGCAGCAAACGACTTTCGGTTGCATCACAAACGTCGCCGATGCCGTCCAAATCAGTGTCTTTCTGGTCGCGGTTAGGCACGTCCCGGCAATTATCTTTGGAATTGATGACCCCATCGCGATCAAAATCATCACAGGCATCTCCGCGGCCATTACCATTCAAATCCCCCTGATCAGCATTTTTTTCCCGTACACAATTATCCATTTCATCCGGCACACCATCCTTGTCCACGTCCGATTTTTGATAGGCAAGATTATCACCGACGATAGTTTTTTTCAAAAATAGCACATCCTTGCTTTCGTGCAAATCAGGTATCTCCCCAGTATAAGCTGATACATAACGATCCGCATTGAAATATGCCGTATATTTTTTATCCGGCAAAGCGAGGAAGCGCAAATTATTTTCTTTTGTGTTGGCGGAACTGTCTTGGCTAAACGACATCTCCCTGATGCGTAGCGGCTGAACATAAGTAAATGTAATAGCAAATTCTTGCGCACTGGTCTGGGGAAAGTTGATGGTCGACCGGGAAACATTTTGCCTAGCCAAAACAGTTTTTTCCACGCCATTGATTTTAGCCACAATTTCAATCGTCTTAGGCAAAGCCACGAATTGATCCAGATAGAGATTCAAAGCAGAAGTGGTGATGATTTTATCTGACGCAATAGTAATCATTATGTGTTGCTCATCCCCATTACTGTTGACGGAGTATTCTTGAAAATTATCCATCTTGCCATCTACCAAAAAAATGGCTCCACTAGAATTTGTCGAGTCAGACGCTTTCAACAGATTCTTTTTTTCACTCAAAAGCAATGCCGGTTGGGTTTTTTGCGACCCTTGCTCCACCACCATGATGTTGGGCATAGCACCCTCCTGTAAAGCAATGGGCACATCTACCACTGTCGGCACTACAATATTCAACACGGTCACTTCCGCCGAAGAACGGAAAGCACTTTTCAACTCCTCCATAGTCAAAGCCTCCTTAGATAGCGCCGGACTAAAAACCACCAGGCATCCCGCCAGAACCACCACACTCCCCAGCCTAAATTTTTTTGAAATTATTCGCATATTATTTCATAAATTCTTATTTAATTTCACCACTGTTATTTTCACCCTTCCTCCCAATAAAAGTCGTGCTGATAAACAAAGTTCCCACGATGAAGAAAGTGACGATCTTACCCACGATGTCCATTGCCCAAAATTCCACAAAAAACAATCGGAACAGCACAATGGCAAAGAAAATGCCCCCGATGGCTTTGAAAAAACCATAGTTGTCTCGCCGACCCCGCACATAAAACAGCACGCCAATGATAGTATAGGTGACTAGTGACAACATAGTAGCCAACATTTGATCAGCCACCATGAGATGGGTCATCATCCAAACAAACAGCGTGGCATAGAAGCCCCCAGTCAAGCCATAGAAACGTACCAAGACCAAATAATTCACTTTTTTGTTTTTATCAAATAGCTGTGTCACAAAAATGGTGATCACAAAAGGCATAATGCACAGCAAGAAAATCACAAACAAGTCTCCCGTGATTGGGGACGCCTTAGAAATATTTCCATAATTATAATTACTCCCATTCAAATGTTCAAATATTTTTTCAATATGCGTCAAACTGAACAGAAATAAGACCACATACAGAATCATCCCAAAAGCTTCACTAGTAGCTGATGCACCTTCTTCTTGTCGATTGAGATAGAGATTAATCATAATAAAAGCACTAAATTCCACAATATAGGCGATGACTAACTCCCAACCTTTGAATTGAATAGCCGTCGCACTCACGAGCAGCATCAACGCCACGCCAGCATACAGAATCACTGGATTTTTGGCTTTGGTGATGACAAAAATCGCATAGGCACCCAGGGAGAAGAGCAGGGCGCCAAAAACGATCAGATACACCTCCAGGTCTTTGGGCGCAATCATCATCATCCAAGTCAGAAACAAAATTCCGGTGCCGCCAGCCACTATCAAATCATCTGCATCCGCCTTTTGTTTATAGAGAATCGTGAAGATATTGGAAAAATAGAACAAAAAGACAAACACAAAAGCAAACACCAAATTCTGAAAGTTGCTATCAAAACCTGCAAAACTATTATAGGCCACTGAATAGAGAAACACCACCACCAAGGCCATGATATTGAGCGCATTCCAAGCCGTTTTGCTGGTCACCCACAAAGTGCCGGCTGTCAGGACGAATAAATACAAAAAGGTGATGGAAATATCTATCTCGGAGAAAACAAACATCGGCACGATTGCCCCC
>JBAZXY010000118.1:0-4507 GCA_041659585.1 Parcubacteria group bacterium
TCCAAAATTTTTTGTAAAAAAATAACACTCGAAGAGAGAAAAAAGACACTTAACAAGGCAATATTTTTGTCATAAGTCATTTTGGCTATCCGATACACCAGCCACGCCACACCAAGTGCCATCGCAAAAGATAGAAGCCTGGAAGCGATAATGGATTTCACATTTTCACCAAAAATTGCAATCACCCCACTCAACAGATCATATACAAGGAAATGATGTTGCTGCAGAAAATCAACATAAATTTTCTCACCCGCGAAAATCTTCCATCCCGAATGAATAGCCTCAAATTCATCATGATTAAAAGACCGATGCAAAGAACTGACCAATGCGATTGGTATAAAAACAGCAATACCGATCACTGCAACTAACCAATAAGCTGGTTTATTAGAAAAAAATATCTTCAAGGAATTCATTACCAAAAAACTACATTTTAATAACTTTATTTTACACAAAATATAACCTTTAGGCAATCTACTTATTTTATTTATCTGAAAGATAAAAAAAGTGGACAGCTCTGCATTGCAGAACTACCCACTTGAGAACCAAGATCTACCACCCGCCAGCATCCCGACCGATATCAAAGTCTAAAGCCTTAGGATGCTCTCCTTTACTACCATCAGATGATTGCCCTTGTCCTACATCATCCTTAACAGGCATTTCTTTCACGACTTCATCCTTTTCACTTGGCATAATCTCTCCCTCCAATAAATATGATTGTATTTTTGATTATTCCTTACTAGAAATAACCATTGAGCTTGTTGCGTAATACGTTACGTAACAGACCTACTAAAAGAACAAAAAAAAACCGACCCCGCGAGAGGTCGATTTATTTTTGGCAAGAATTTTCTATCTATTCATATTCTTAACAAAAACGAAGCGGCCTCTTGGCATAAACCAAAAGAGGAAACTAAAATACATTGTTTTTGCTAGATTATTTATCATACATTTATTCTAGATCACAATTCATTTTATGTCAATTGCAACCTCGAAAAATGTTTCTACACCAAACTAGGATTAGTTTGGTGTAGAATCTTGATGCTTATCAGAGGCCGATGAGCGTTACTGATTCATCGTCGGGTATGCTTTTTTCCCGACCATCTTTTTCATCCCTGCCACTTTGAGATCCGGTAGCCACCACAATGGGCCCGGTGTGACCAAGGTGCCGATAGCGCCTCTCTCCCAAAGCCTTTGACTTGCATCCGCTTAATGCCCTAATAACTTGCTTTTCTCCGGTTTCGCCTGCTCCAGCCATTACATCCCCCTCTTTGTTGAATTTAACCACTGACTATCTCGATGATTAGAACCCCAAGCAACACTTAGCATGCTGCTCATCCCTGGCGGTAATATCACACGAAAACACCTCGCCCTCAATAATAGTCTTGACACAAAAGATTCCACCAATATTAGAAATATCTAATTGAGATTGTTCAAACATAAGATCATGAACCATTTTTCGAAACTCTGCGATACCAATTTTCATACACCCTCCATTAAATTAAAATAAAAAAAGAACAAAAAAAGCTGACCCATCGGGATCAGCTTATTTCTATTGGCAAGATTGCTGCTATAGCGTATACTTACCCGCAAAAACAAGCTGACCCCCTCGCATGAGCAAGGCCAGCAAACTAATAATCACCATTATTGTTTTTGCAAAGTTATTTTTCATATATTTATTATAATCCTTTCTTATTTTTTTTGTCAAATTCTGAGGGTTTCAATAAAATCACCGCCTCAATAAAATATCAAATTACCTGCCTACCGATAGACAGACCAAGATAGTGAACCGTAAATTTTTGCACTGGACTTGCTCCGCTTTCTTCTGTAAAATACTTATATATTTAAAAAATAAACAATCTTAAAAAGAAAACATTATGTACAGCGCAATTCTTTGTGGCGGATCAGGCACCCGCCTTTGGCCCCTCTCCCGCAAAAGCTTCCCTAAACAATTTCTCCATCTCCATTCAGATAACTCTCTCTTGCAAGAAACTTTTTTGCGCATGCAGCGGATTATGCCGGCGGAACAAATCTATTTTGTCACCAATCAAGACAACTATTTCAATGTTTTTGACCAAATCCAGGAAGTCTTTCCAGAACTGCGCTCGGAACAAATCATCACGGAACCCATGGCTCGCAACACAGCCCCTGCCATTGCTCTGACCATGAAATATCTGATGGAGAAAGAAGGCATCCTCAAAAATGATCCGGTCATCTTCCTACCCTCCGACCACAGCATTGGAAAAATTGATGCTTTTGTGGAGCTGGTGCAAAGCGCTATGCACAAAGTGGCTGACAACATCGGCACCATCGGCATCACCCCCACCTCTCCCGAGACCGGCTATGGCTATATCAAAAAAGGCAAATTGAACAATGGGCGCTACCAGGTGCTGCAATTCAAAGAAAAGCCCAATCGCCCTACAGCGGAGCAATACATCGCCACCGGTCAATATGTCTGGAACAGTGGGATGTATATTTTCAACGAAAGAACTTTCGCCGAAGAGCTAGCCAAATATGCCCCAGAAATATCCACTGAATATGCCAAAAGCTATGCGGAACTGGAGCAGAATTACAAAACACTGTCACCTATTTCCATTGACGTGGCCATCAGCGAGAAATCACAGAAAGTGATTGTCTTTGAGGGTGATTTTGGATGGAGTGATATCGGATCTTTTGATGCACTGGCAGAAATTATGTAAGGAAAAGACCTCCATCAAAAAAAGCATGTGGCCATTAATTCCAAGAATATCTTTGCCCATTCGGCGACAGATAAACTGATTGCTACCTCGGACGTAGATGACCTGATTATCATTGAAAATGATGATTGCATCCTGGTGCAAAAGAAAGGCCAGAGTGATGATGTGAAAAAAGTGGTAGACTATTTGAAAGCTAATGATTATAAGGAAGTTGACCACAACATCATGGGCTATCGTCCCTGGGGAAAATATCGCATTCTGGTGGATGATGTCAATCACAAAGTGAAAAAACTAATTGTCTATCCTGGCGCCACCCTTTCTTTGCAATCACACAAGCGCCGCAGCGAACATTGGGTGGTGGTGCGGGGCACCGCGAGCGTCATCAACGGCGAACAAAATTTGCTTCTGCAGGAAAATGAAAGCACCTACATCCCAGCCACTCACAAACATCGCCTATCCAATCCCGGCAAGACCAATTTGGAAATCATTGAGGTGCAAACCGGCGACTATTTCGAAGAAGACGACATCATCCGCTATGATGATGTTTACCATCGGACCTAAAGCTGCAGATTTACCATTTTTCTTTTGGGGAAAAGAAAAATGGCCCGTCTCGACTCGTAGAGACAAAACTACTTGTCGATTCGAGGCGGACGAACTGTAAATTTGTCATTGAGATTTGAGATTTACCCATGTACTTCATGCTACGTGCTATATGCTACATGCCCTGTGCTTTATGCTACATGTGATGCATGTTCTGTGCTATAATAGACCTATCTAAAAATACCCTAAAAAATCAAATTCATGTCCAAAAAAATCAGTGCTATTTTGCTTATTGCCAGCCTTCTTTCCTTTGCCCTCCCCCAACCCACCATCGCTCAAGACGTGCCATTGAAAAAAATCCCCCTTTTGCAATCCAAAAAAAGCCAGCCAGCCTTTGTGGAGGGCGAAGTGATTGTGAAATACAAGAGCACCAAGAAGCAGAAAGCCGCTTTGGACAAAATTCGCTCCCTCAAGGACGAGAAAAGCTTGCAAGTCAAAGACGAGATTGCCGACCTCAACCTGGCCATGCTCAAATCAGACAAAAAATCCACTGCCGATTTGCTGAGCGAGATGCAAAAAGATACCGATGTGGAATATGCCGAACCCAATTACACCAAACAACTCGCCTACACTCCCAATGATTCCTACTTTTCCACCCAATGGGCTCACCAAAACGCCGGTCAAACTGTCGATGGTATTGCTGGAACAGCTGACGCCGACATTGATTCTACTCAAGCCTGGGACATCGAAAGAAGCGCTGCTAGTGACACTATCATCGCCGTTCTTGATGACGGAGTGGAACATGCTAACACAGAGCTGCATGCCAATATGTGGGATGGTTCCACTAGCTGCAAAAGCGATACTGGCGCAACTATTTCTTGCCCCAATCATGGCTGGGACTATGCTGATAATGATAATGACCCCAACTATAACTACCACGGCACTTTTGTGGCTAGTGTCATGGCGGCGGTTACCAACAATAACGCCGGCATAGCCGGCATGAGTCGCTATGGCCACAACAAAATCATGGCTATCCGTTTTGGCTTGGACACTTTTTCCGAAATCCAAGGCATTCATTTTGCCAAGAACAACGGTGCCAAAGTGATCAACGCCAGTTTTGTGGGAGACACTTTTGCCCAAGCAGAAAAAGACGCCATTGATGCTTTTCCCGGAATCGTGGTGGCGGCGTCCGGCAATGACAGCGTGGACGTGGGCGCCACTCCGCAATATCCCTGCGCCTACACGTCAAGCAACGTGATTTGCGTAGGGGCTTCCAC
>JBAZXY010000119.1:0-4499 GCA_041659585.1 Parcubacteria group bacterium
CCTATGCCCTGCAAAATGTCGCCTATATCATGGCTATCAAACGCATCATGCCTTTTTTTGCTTTTCTCATCGGCTATTTCTATTTCAAAGAACGCACCCATGTGCAGCGCAAGATTTGGGCCACCCTACTGATGGTTGCCGGGGCCGTTATCATTACCCTTTTTAAATAAAAAGTATGTCTTCCACCAAAGAATTGATTTGTGTTTTGCATCACGGCACGAAAAGCGGAGAAATTTCGTATGATTTGAATTTGCGCTTGTCAGCTAGTAGAATTTTAGCAGAAAAAAATCCCGACGCAGATATTTGTTTTGTGGGCGGCGGCGGACTGCAACCCATTTCCGGAGCGCAAAGTATGACGGATTTTTGGCAAACAGAAAATCATGATTTGCACAACAAAAGTTTTATGTTGGATTCTTCTAACAACACCGCAGCCAATATCAGGGAAATAATCATGTATTTGGAAAAACAAAATGATGCTTTGGACATTTCTATAATCAGCAACGCCTATCATCGGAAAAGAATCCGGTTTTTTATAAAAAAATATGCTTTGCATTGCAAGGTGATGACGGCGGAAGAAATTTTGATGGAAAATGGAAAACAACAAGAACTACCAGCCTATCTGAAATCGGTTGGTTATAGATTTCAAGTGCTACGCGAGTTTCTTTTGCGTGGCTATGCTTTTTTCGACCAAAACCAGCGCCTGGCGCAACTTTGGCGCTATTGCTGGCGATAACCCTTTTTTGGTCACAAAATAGACTTATATCAGCCAAAAAAATCAGAATAAGGTTGTCCTTGACTTTTTTGGTTTTTTGTGCTAGTATACATAGTCACTATGGCGTGATAAGATTTTCAATCAATGAGGATCTTTTGGATCCTTAAAAAATAAATACTCTATGGAGGAAATGATGATGGAAAAGACACAGGGAAATTCACGACATAATCTTGGCATATGGCTTATGGTGATTTCGATAGGATTTATCATTAATATTACAAGGGGATTTTTTGAACAATTAACTCCACTACTGACAGAATCCGGCTATTCCTGGGTGCTGAGCTTAATAGGTATTGCCTTGGCACTGATTGGACTATCCGCATCAAGCACTAAAAAAGAGTGTTTTGGACTGAAAAGTTTTTTTGATAAACCCATAAGTCTTGGGTTTATTATTGGTGCCAGTATGTATGGCTTTGCATGTATCTACTTAGTTACTCAATCGGCGACTCTGTCGGCAATATTTGTTGCCGCTGGGATTTTAGCGTGGGTGATTGAATGTCTATTGGATTTAAAAAATAGTTCCGACAAACTTATTAAGCTCTATAATGCTCAAGCTCGTGCCATCAATCCAATAGAAAGATTTGCCCTGAAATCAGCCAGGACAAACCTGATTGAAAGAATTGAAAAACTTATTCAGAAAGAAGCCAGCAGTGATGAGTCTGGAGATGCATTGATTTCATCCTTGATTGATTTACGACGCGTTCTTGAGGATGAGGATTCCTATACGACATGCCTCCTTCATATCAAGAATTTTGTTGAGGTTCTGGAAAGAGGACATGGTATTGCCTCGTAGAATCACCATGATGCTGCATCTGCGCTATAGTCACCCTCGTGTGATTATAGCGCTTTTTTAATCCCAATAAAAAACGCTGTTTCCTTTATAAAGTTATTTGTTAATATCTTTACAAAACCCTCCAATCATGTATACTAATGGGACTATTGTTTTTTACCAACATCCCATCCCCCTCAAAAAAAGGAGCACCAAATGGCCTACACTCTCACCAAAGACAGTTTCTACAGCATTCTTCCTCCCGCTAAAAAGCCCCAGGGAAGACAAATTACCCAAAAGTATCTCGACGAAAAAATGACTGCACTTTCTCAGTCTAGCCGACTCATGCAAAAAAGAGTGGAACTTTTTCGCTGGGTACAGCAAATAGATCCTCAGCTCCTCGCTGAGAAAGGCATGGAAAGAGAAGATTTCTTTGACATGGGTTTCCTAACGGTGGACTTGATTAATATCATTTTTGCTAAATTGGCTATGATAAAAGGGGCTGAATATGATTTCGTTGTCAATCTCTTGGCCAGTATTAATGATGCCAATCTACCACCCTTAAAAACCCCTGAAAGAAACCGTTCCAATGATTTGTTATTCACCCACGTCACACCCAATCAAGCCAATAATTCTTCTTTGCGCGGCCGACCTCCAAAAACCACTTGAGTGGTCCCTCACACCAGCACTGTCCTCACCCTCGCGTGAAGACAGTGCTTTTTTATTTTAAGCACAAAATCAAATGTTGTTTTGCAACCATTGATCAAAAAGCAGCAAAAAAGCAGCAAAATTCTCTCGATCTACTCGCTCATGTACTTCTGGGCTCATATCCAGATACGCTTCCCCGCCGACCACTGGGGAAAGAAAAGCCGACATCGGATAACCATTGGTTTCTCGGGTGGAAAAAACTTTAGCGATATAGGAAATTTGTTCCACCACCTGCACGCCCTGAGAACCCGTGCGAGGATTATAGAAAGCCAGCGCAAAATCCCAAATAAATTGCTTATCTGCTTGCGGATAGGTGGCAAATATTTTTTTCCACACTTCAATCACTTCACTATCCGTCAATTCTTTTTTGTCCCCGCTAAAACGGCGCACATACACCCCCGGCTGAGCATGGTCCGGCAAAAAATTGGTGTTCACCGCCTCATCAATGGCCAAAGTGATTTTACCAGATAAATCTCCATAGATTTGAGCTTTGTGTTTGGCATTCTCAGTGCTCGTTTCAAAAATTTCCTCCACTTTTTCCACAATACCCAAATCAGCCAAGGAAAGACATTGTACTCCCGGAATATTTTCCACAATTTTTTTGTATCTGGCCAGCTTGGCCAGATTATGGGTGGCAATTAATATTTCCATAAAAGTTAACTATCGACTCAATAATCCTACTGACTCTAAAAAACTAATTATACCCCGCCCCATAAACTGCACTGACTCTGGCAATGGATAATCAAGCATGGCTGTCATTATCATTAACCTATAAAAAAGGAAATAAGTAATCAGCAAACCTAAAAGAAATTTTATCAGCATTACACATTTTTCCCGCCATGACGTTCCCTTGAGTTCTTTAATTAATGCTTCTTTTTTATCAAAACCATACAAGAAAAGAACAAACATAGAATAAGCTAAAACAAAAACAAAAAAGGCTGCTACTGGATGCATATTTTTAATAAAGCCTTCTAGTATGTAGGCAAAGATTCTATCTATAGCATGCGTTTTAATTTCCATAATTGCTTTAGTCTTTTAAATTTACTAATATTTTTTCAAAATTTTCACCAGCAAGAACGAGCTGGGAATCTGGATGAAATAGGCCAGGACAATCACTGTGGTCAACATCGCCAAGCGCTCATCTTGAAACACCAAAGAAATAGCCATGCCGAGAGCCAAAGTGATATAGCGCAAATAACTGCCCCACACAAACGCCCGACCCACCTCTTTATTAGGGAATGTTCGGTAGAGCAAAAAGATCAATCCGAAAGAAATCAAATACAACAAAACTAATGGCACAAAAATATCCACCAGGATGCGGGGGTTATCAAAGATAACGCGATTGTTTTTAAGCGTCATCAAAATGAACAGCACAATCAATAGTCCTAGGTTACTAAACTTGCCAAAAACTATCTTCACCTTATCAAAATATGCTTCATCTTTGTTGCTCACAATAATCTGCTGTGTCAGATAGGCCAGCATGAGCGGGATGATAACCACAATCAAAATCGGCACCGCTATTTTCATGGGCGAGACAGCTCCTGTGCCCAAACTGCAAGAGAGCCAGCCACCAGTGGCTTGTCCCAAGGTGCACACGGCTGCAGCAGAAACCTTCTTTACTTGCTCCAAGCTAAAAAAATTAATAAAAAAAGATAATCCGAAAGGCACCGCCACAATGGCCACCAGCAAATTCGTCAACACAATCCCAATCGTCGTTGGCATATCCGCCTCCGATTTCATCGCCCAAGTAGTCACCATGCCGCCCCCGGGCAGCAAGGCCAGTAGAATCAGACCCAAGCGCAACACTGGCTCATGCTCCAAGAGCATCGCCCCAATCAAATAGGCTAGTCCTGGCAAAATCACAAAATTCATCAACACCGATAACAAGATGATGTGATAGCGCTGTTTAAGGGAAGCCGGCAATTTATCAAAGGCCAATGGCACCAGCGAGGGATAGATCATTACCAGCGCCGCCACCACGCAAATCGTGGAGGAAAACGGGTAACCGCCCCATAAATAGACCACAGCCAAACCACTGGCAATCACCCCAGCAATCCACCAAAACAGATATTTTTGAATATGATCTAAAAATTTCAGCATAGCTTCTTATTTAATTTATTACATTTTACTATTATAAGCCCTTTTGCTGAAAAAATAAATAGCCTGGGCTTGCTAGATAATTATGCACTAGCGCCATTTACCATCGCCCTGGGCAGTTACCTTTTTTCGAAGATTGAAGTTTGGAAAATT
>JBAZXY010000120.1:0-4451 GCA_041659585.1 Parcubacteria group bacterium
TTATTTCCTGTTCCAATAAACGATTCTTCTCCTGTAGAAGACTGCACCATTCACAATTAGTATTTGTCACTTTCTCCTCCTATTTTTAAAAGAACCATGGATTATTTCATTGATTTCAAAATAAACGATAGCACGTCATAGAATAATTTGCAACCCCAAAAGGCCCAAGAGCAGGATCATTCACAACCACAAAGATACTTGGAATACCCCATTATTCAATAATGATATCAAAAGCTGCCAAAAGAGCCAGGACTTCTGGTAATGAGAATTGAGCTTTGGCAATTTGATTGGCTAATGGATTGATGAAATAGTTTTTAGCTCCGGTGAAATTGGCTTTGACTAGGTTGGCTTTTTGAAAATTGCTCCCCTTCAAATCGGAATGGGAAAAATCCGCTTCATGCAGATCCACGTCAAAAAAATCCGTTTCATGAATCAAACAATTCACAAAGCGCGATTTTTTAATATTTAAATTACTGAAATTGCACAGCGTGATGGCACACTCCTCAAAATTCCAAGACAAGAGGAATTTATTTACCTCAGAAAAAATCACCCCGGTAATTTTGCAGTCTTTGAAACGGGCATCGCGGAAACTGCAATCAAGTACTTTGGTATTGGAAAAATTGCACTTGGTGAATTTGCAATCCATAAACCGAGTATCCACAAAATTAGTTTGCGTGAAATCACAATTCACAAAAGAACAACTAGTCACTTCCAAAGACACCCGCTTTTGACCGGACCAGTCCTCACCTTGAAATGTTTTATTCTCCAATAACTCTGACATTCTAAAAAATTAACTCCTCAGATTGCTAATATATACTCATTATACCACATTCAGCTAATATCATCCCTCAATCAACACTCCTAGATATTTCCTATTTGCTTAATCGACCACCTTTCGCTATATTTAAGTCAGAAAAAAATAAGCCATAAAAAAAATCTATGCCAACTTCTTTCCGACAAAAATTAAACTCCTTCAAAAAACCCCTCTCTATAGGAAAACTCTCCTTACTAACCATTGGCATCTTATTGTTGCTTAGCGGAAGCTTCTATTTAGCGCAACCTATGCCCAACAGTCCCACTCCTGAGAAAATAACCGAACAGCCCCAGCAAGAAATCTCCATGGCTATTCCCAAAGACACACCTGACACAGAACAGCTTAAGCAAGAAATCTCCACTACTCCCAAGAACATGCCAGACAACGATTTTTCCTTTGCAATTCTTGGAGACACGCAAAGATTTGAAGCAAAGAGCGTTGATGGAGGATTGCAGCAAGCCGTCGCTTCCCTGAAAAATAAACCCATCTCCTTTCTAGTGGCCGTGGGTGACTTGCTTTCCAGTTGCGACGGAGAAAAAAAATGTGAGACCAATCTCACTGAATGGAAGGATGCTCTCGGTCCGCTGTTCGCTCATACCTACGCGGTGATGGGCAATCACGACCGCACTGGCAAAGAAAAAGCCGATGCCCTGTGGCAAAGATTTTTCAACTTTCCTAAAAATGGCCCGACTGACTCCCAAGGCTTAGTCTATTCTTTTGACTTTAATAATTCCCATTTTGTTTTTCTTAACAGTGAGAAACCCAAAGAACATCACATTGACCAAACTCAACGAGATTGGCTTGAAGCTGATCTGGCCAAAAATAGTCAGCTCCACACCTTTGTCTTTTTTCATGAACCGGCCTATCCCACCAAATCTAAAATAGATAGTAGTCTGGATAGCGCCAAAGACGACCGCAATGCTTTGTGGCAAATTTTGGAACGCTACCACGTAGATGCGGTTTTTTCCGGACACGAGCACATTCAAAATCACAAAAAAATCGGCACGGTAGACCAATTTATTTTTGGCAACACCGATTCATTTGACCATGAGCTTCCTGCGCCTAATCCTGATGAATTTTCCTATGCCGGGAAAGGTTTTGGCCTGGTTTCTGTTTCAACAAAAGGCGTGCAGGTGGAATTCTTCACAACTAATGGAAAACTACTCCAAACTATCTCCTTAGCAAAATAACTAACATTTCTCGGCTTAGGGTTGCAAAGTTTGTCCACTATGATTCATTACTACCGGAAATTCCTGGGCAGTCATCTTCTTAGTTGCCGAATCTATGGCAATTTGCACCGCCAATCCTTTTTGCGTTTCCGGACTGAAATATTGATCAAAAATAAAATTACCCAGAGAATAATAAATAAACTTGCCTTGATATTGCTCCTTGTTTTGCATTACGTGCGGATGCGAGCCGATAATCAGATCCGCTCCTGCATCCACAAATTGATGCGCTAGCACTTGAATTTTTTCTTCTGGTGCATTGGCATATTCTTTCCCCCAGTGCGTGTAGAGGATGATTTTATCCGCCTGCAGTTGCTTGGCGGCCTCAATATCGCGCAAAGTCTGGTTGACGGCGTCAAACTCAAATTGATTATAACTAACAAAAACCACTTTCACTCCACGCTTTTTCCATGTCGCTAAGCGTTTGCCCGCACTGGGATCACCAAAAAAATCAATGCCACTCGCTTGCAAAAAAGCTTTTGTCTGGGCCAAGCCTTCCTCCCCGAAATTCAGAATGTGGTTATTGCCTAGATTCACCAGGCGAATGTTATTTTGTTCCAGATCAGCACTCGTCTGGGATGGGAAAGTGAAAATATAGTTATTTTTCTCGCCCATGGCGCTCGCCACGCTCACCGAAGGACTGTCGGTGATCGGCCCTTCCAAATTACCCACCACCAAATTATTTTCGGTCAGCATTTTTTTCACCCCGGCAAAAACAAAATCACTCCCCCGCCTTTCTTCAATCTGGCGAATATAGCGATCAAACATCATGTCTCCCACAAAAAGAATTTTCACCATCTCAGCTGGTTTTTTAGAAACAGCCATTGCATTAATATTTGTCGGTTCCTGCTTGATAATGGGAGCAACTACGGCAGAAAAAACTGATTTCTTGTGCCCAAAAAACAAGCCCAGAATGATAATACTTACTGACACAACTGAAAATAAAACAATTCTTCTTAGTCTAACTATACTCATAATACTCTAAGGATAGCATAATTTCTCCTCTCCAGTCCATAAATAAAAATCCCTACCCTAGAAAAATCATGTTAGATTTTCTAAGATAGGGATTAGGCACTAATCATGTGATTGGTGTCAAACAGTCGTCATTAGCAAGGAGCATCGCCCATGCCAGGATTCCTTCGATTACTGGCCAATGTTAATGGATGGATTTCCACCTTTTTTAGTGGGGATGTTGCCTGTCCAGAAGAAGGAGCGTCACCGATGCCAGGATTTCCTTTTTCTTCTTTTGCTGGAAAATTATCACGCCTGGCCGCAATCCGTGCCGGACAAGCACCAACCGTGCCCCAAAAACCATTTCCGTTACCTTCACTCATAATCCAATCTCCTTATGTATATGAGGATTATTACTGTCATCATAATGGGAACCGCTCCCACCATGAACGTGCATTTAAAAAGATAGCTAAAAAAAGAACTATGCAAAATGTCTAAGCACTTTGTCTAGAAAAACAATAGCAAGGATAGATATTTTTGTCCATATCTCCTCTGGAAAAAATAGCTGTTAAGCTACTGCCACCCAAAAATCAGGATAGTTTTTTCGCAGCATAACTTGTATTGCCAACGCCTCTTTGGCTGTCCGGAAAATGCCCACCACTGTCGGACCTTTGCCGGTAATAGAAACCCCTAGGGCGCCGAAAGCTCGCAAGCAATTTTGAATCTCCCCGATAACCGGAAACGCCTCTTCGGCTATCAAACTAAAATCATTATAGAGTAACTGGCCTATTTTCTCTCTCTTATCTATATCTTTCAGCATTTGCAGGGAAATATTTTTTCGTCCTTCATTTGCCATAAACCACATCCGTCGGTCCAGCTCGCCATAGGCCCAGCCAGTAGCCATCTCCCCATGAGGATTAATCAAGAGCAAACTGAGCTTGGGGAAATAGGGAATTGATTTTAATTTCTCACCCGCCCCGCTGACCAGCACCGCTTGCTCGGGCAGCAAAAAAACCGGAATGTCTTTGCCTACTGTCGCCGCTAGCTCCACCAAGGCCTCAAATTTGAGCGGCTGGCCAAAATATTCATTGAGCGCCAAGAGGGTCGTCGCTCCATTAGAGCTTCCCCCGCCCAAACCAGCCAAAGCTGGGATATGTTTTTTCAACTTGATTATCAGGCCCACTTTACTGCCCGACACTGCAAAAAACTTCTCTGCAATTTTCCAACAAATATTTTTTTCATCGGTCGGAATACTTGGATCTGTGCAAATTATCTGAATACCTGTTTGCTTTTCATCGAAAATCAAATCCACTTCATCAGCCAAATTAGCGGCTTTCAACATCACGGAGCGCAAGCCGTGAAAACCATCCGGCAATTTTTCGATAATTTCCAAGGTAAGATTTATTTTCGCCGGCGAAATGGTTTTAATTGTTTTCATTTTTTGTGAGACTAATAATTAC
>JBAZXY010000121.1:0-4370 GCA_041659585.1 Parcubacteria group bacterium
CTCGCGCTTCAGAAACAACATTTGCCGGAGACACAGAAAACATTAACTTCGGAGCTGAAGTAGGAGCTTCTATGTTACAACCAACAGGTACTTATACTAATACGGTAGTTATCACTGGAACAAGTCTATAAGACTTAATGACAGTATACTTGCTAATGAAACAAGTGGATTATGTCCACTTGTTTCATTGCACAAGTGTGTTATTATAAAGATATAGAAAGAGTGTTTTAATTAAAAAAATTTAATGTGGATAGCGTTATGAAAAATATTTTATTAGGTGTTGCTGCAGTGTTGTTTTTATTTTTTTCAGGAAATGGTGCGAAAGCCTATACCGTTGATGATTTAGGCAATATTGAAGTTCAGGGTAATTTTGATATGGGGCCAATGTCAGTTTCGTTAACTGCTGACCCTGGAGATTCTTTTACGGAGGAAATCAGGGTTTTAAATAGAAGTGGCAAATCAAAAGAATATCTCGTGGAATTGGAGGATTTTGAGGGGTCGCATCAAGTTGACCAGCCTGTTTCTTTGCAGGGGAATACAAGTGGCAGATTTAGCGCTAAAGATTGGGTTAAGCCAGAATTCACGCACTTTTCTCTGAAGCATGGAGAGAGAATGACTTTCAATGTGGACGTGGCTATCCCGGCGGGTGCAGATATTGGAGATCATTATGTGAGTATTCTAATCAGCACCCCGGCAGAGGATAATGATGGCATGAGTAATAAAGATGAAAAAAAGGCGAACGTAGCTGTGATAAGTCGAGTAGGGTCACTTTTTTTTGTCAGAGTTAATGGAGAAACCAAGGAGAGTGGTGAGCTTAAGTCTTTTTCTGCTGACAGAAAGTGGTATGAAAAATTGCCGGTTAATTTTTCACTAGCCTTTGAAAACAGTGGAAATGTGAGATTGCAACCTTCCGGCTCAATAGAAATAAAAAATCAGTTCGGAACTCCTATGGAGACAATAGAAATCGAACCATTTAATGCTTTACGAGACTCTTTGCGCGGGATGAATTTTGCTTGGGATAAACCGGGCTTTCTCCTGGGTCGCTACACGGCTGTTTTGAACTTGAAGAATGGCTACAATGACACTGTCGACACAAAATCAATTTCTTTTTGGATTATTCCATGGAAACAATTAGCCCTAGGTGCATGTGCTTTCATAGTAGTTATCTTGCTGCTGGTTATGATGAAAAAGACATTCTCCTTTAATATTAATGTAAAGAAAAAGAAGAAGAGATAAAAAGTCAAAGCACTGAGAAAACAAGCACTAACAGCACCATCATGATGGTGCTGTTATGGTATAATTTTACTAAGTTGCATGCTATAATAAAAATAAGCTTAATAAGATAATATAAAAAAATGAATAGGGTTAGTGAGAATAGGGTGGTATTAGCAATCTTTTTTTTAATGATAATGCTTTTTTTTCCGCATTTTTCTCAAGCGGAAAAAGCTCAATTAACAGTGGATCGGGGCATGATTGATGTGCCGGCGCAGTCCGGGCAAGACGCGGAGTTTTCTTTTTCTGTGCGCAATGATTCTTCGGAAAAACAAGTTATTAATTTGGAGGAACGAGATATTACGCTGGGTGATGACAATGTGATGAGCGTGGTGGAAGCGCAAGGCGGTCCGAGCAATCTGGTAGTTTTCCAGGAAAATAATTTTATTATGGAACCCGGTGCTACTAAAAAAATAATAGGTGTGATGCAACTGACACAGGAGAAAAAAGAAGCCGCTTTCTATAACATGTTGACCTTGATTTCTTTCGCGGGCGTGGCTACGGGAGAAGAGCTGATGGGTCCTCAAGTCCAAGGCAAGATCGGAGTGTATACTTTTATAAAAGTAGGAGAAAATCACAACGCTACTGGGCGGATAGAGGAGATAGGCTTGGCTGGGTTTTTGCGAGGGGACGAAGAAATCAGGGTCGTCTATGCCAATACGGGGGATGTCTATTTTGTACCGAAAACTAAGGTGATCATAAAAAATGTTTTTGGCGGATGGGAAAAAGAAATTTCTCTGGACCAACATTTTGTTTTTCCCGGTAGGCAGGTGACCTTTGTGGGAAAGATAGCTGGCAATTCTCCTTGGGGGTTTTTTCAGGTACAAACGAAATTTGTCGATGGGATGGGTGGAGTGCAGATAGCAACTAGCTATGCCTGCGGCTATCTTTTCCCGGTAGGTGTGATTCTAGTGCTATTGGGAATCATTCTGGTGACCATTTTCATCCTGCGTAAAAGAAATCAAGTGGCGATGGAGATGTTGGAGAAAAAATAATTTTCAATTTTAGAGTTCATCATTTTTTTGGCAATAGCCTACATCACTAATTTTTCTTAACAGAAAAATATAATGCGCCATTTTTCTTTTCCCCAAAATAAAATAGCGAACACTGGATTAACTTTTTGTCTAAAACTCACATTCATTGTATAATAAAAACAGTTTATGGTGGAAATAAAATAATTTAAAAAATATAGAAATTATGGAAGAGCAAATCTATCAACCCCGAGTTAGAATCAACGCTAATTCTTCTATGGAAAAAACAATAATTGAGCAACCGAAGCAACAGTCGAATCAGATTTTTAGTATTTTAGATAGGATTATCGCATCTAGTATTTTTATGCTTTTTTTGGGGATGCCGCTTTTTTTTACCGGAATGACTTTGCAGGGCATTGTTTTTGAAAAACAAATTTATTTTTATTTTTGGACACTGTTGGCTCTTATTTCCTGGGCCGGTAAGGGCGTGATGACGGGAGAGATGAAAATCAGGAAAACGCCCCTGGATATTCCGCTGGGATTGTTTTGGGCTATTTATCTTCTGGCTACTATTATTTCTGTGGACCGGTGGCATAGCTTCTTTGGTTTTTTTGGTGATCCCTCCCGCGGCTTGATGAATGTGACTGCTATGATGATTGTGTATTATCTGATCATGAGTAATTTCAGTATGCGCTTATTTCGTTGGGTGGTTGCAGCTATTATGTCATCTTCTTTTATAGTTCTTGTCTGGTCAGCTTTAGGGATTTTGGGTATCAATTTTTTACCAGCCAAAATTGCTGCCTATGCTCCTTTGAGTCTGCTGGGTTCTGTTTCTGGCTTAGGAATGTTTTTATCAATTATTTTGCCACTCATAGTAACAACTCTATTTAAATTGCGTGACAGTGCCCTTGGAAAAGTAGCCAAAGGTGTTCTGATAAGCATTCTTTTAATGGCAGCCGTATTGGATATTGCCTTACTGTTAATTTTGGCGGGATTTATTCCGTGGATAGCACTTATCATCGGCTTCGGACTGTTTTTGATTTTTATTCTAGCCCGCATCGCCCGTCCTAATGAAAGTTGGTCATGGGTGTCTAACTTGACTTTCGCTATTTTTGTTCTACTGATGGGCATCTGGATGTCCGGTTCAAATTTTCGCCTAGCTCGAGTGGAGCTGCCGGTAGAAGTGGGTCCATCCTATTCACTTTCTTTACAAGTTGCTAAAGAATCTTTGAAAGATAATTTTGTATTGGGAAGCGGCGTGGCCTCCTATGGCTATGCTTTCTCCTTGCATAAGCCAGAAGTGTTCAATTTGAATCAGCTCTATAACTTGCGGTTCTATCAAGCGACTGGGATTGTTTTTGAAGCACTTTCTTCCATCGGTGTGCTGGGGACGCTCGCGTTATTGTTGCTGCTCTTGTCTTTTGTCAGCGTTTGCGTCTATCTCTTAGTGATTAAAAAGGAAAAGGACAAGACTTATTCCCTGGGTTTTGTAATGGCTGCCTTCATCTTTTTGATTGCTGCAATTACTGTGCGCGCGGAAGGTGCCTTGGTGATTTTTGGAGCTCTCATTCTAGCAATGGCTTTGGCAATTGTTATTCGGGAGAGTGAATCGGAGGAAAGTTTTTTCAATATCTCTCTTAAAACTTCTCCTAAATATGCGTTGACCCTGGCATTCGTTTTTATTGTTATTAGCACTGGCGTGATTTATCTATTTGTTTTTGTCGGCAAGGTGTATGTGGCAGATGTGTACGCCGGTCAGGCTTTGCGCCAAGGTTCTGAAAATGGGAAGAGGTCCATTGAACTGATGAGTAGGGCTATCAATCTGAATAATCGTGAAAGTAAATATCATATTAACGTAGGTCAAAACTATATGCTACTAGCTAATGGTGAAATGCTTAAAAACAGCACGGAGCGGGATATGAACGCTGTTCAGGGTTATCTCAACCAATCCATTGCTGCTACCGTGGTGGGGGAGAATTTGGCCCCGAAGGACGTGTCCACGCTAGAGGCGCTGGCTCAAATATATGAAAACGCCGGCGTGTATGTGTCAGATTCTTTGAAGCTCGCGGAGGAGACCTATAACAAGGCGCTGGAATTGGAACCGAATAATCCGAATTTCATTTTGGG
>JBAZXY010000122.1:0-4370 GCA_041659585.1 Parcubacteria group bacterium
AAACTCCGGAAATAACAACAGAAAGATACATGGCGATAGAAAACCATTTAACTTCATTAATAACCGTATTTTTCTTGAAGATACTGAAGGCTGTCATCGACCGGCTATCGATCTCCCGCGAAACTTTTCTTTTCAATCGCAAAGAAATGACAGTTATAATATTGCTGACATAGTCATGGATGCCTGCGGCTAGATAATTCTCGGCCCGATAAACTTTTTTATACCCCTCCTCCAAAACCTTGTCGAATTTCATGGAAGTCAAAACCGCCAAAATAGAAACAAAGACTGCGACGAGCGCCGTTTTCCAATCAAAAAAGAACAAAATTAGAATTGAACCGGTTAATTTAATAATATTCTGCACTATAGTGAAAATCTCTTCAGAGAAAGCAAACAAAGCCTCAGAAGCCTTATTTATCTTATTAATCGTATCTCCGCTATGGTTATCCTTCTGCCATTCGACCGGCAAATCCATCACGCGGTCAAACATCTCCTTTTTGTAATTTTTTCTTACCAGAAAAGCGTTTTTCGTTTCGATAATCCGAGAAGTCCCATGAAAAGTCCAAAAGCCTAGCGTCACTAATATAAGTAATGCTAAATTCTTTATAATATACTCCAACAGGCTTGGATCAGCTGAGTCAAATTGCACGGAATTAAAGATGCGTCCGATTAAAATGATATCCAGCAGTCCGATAGCATTAGCAATAATGCAAAGTATCACAAATAGAACAAAAAAGTTCTTTTTTGGCGAATACCTCCAAGAATATTTTAATAAGTTTATCAAAGGATTCTTATTTTTTTTCATAATCTCAATTTAGTCTTTTTTAGTCCACTTCTCCCATTTGCTGCAATTGTAGCAATTTTTGGTACAGTCCGCCATCGGATTTGGCCAGCTCATGATGACTGCCGGATTCAATGACTTGGCCTTTTTCCAAAACAATAATCTTGTCCGCTTTGCGAATGGTGCTCAGGCGATGAGCAATCATAATCACCGTGCGATTCTTGGAAATCTTGTCCATAGCGTCCTGAATCAAACGCTCACTTTGCGAATCCAAATTGCTCGTGGCTTCGTCAAAAATCAAAATTTTCGGATTAGCCAAAATGGCCCGCGCGATGCCGATTCTTTGTCGTTGTCCGCCGGACAATTTGATACCGCGCTCGCCCACCTTGGTGTCATAGCCGGCATTCAATTGCAAAATAAATTCTTCAGCATTAGCAATGCGCGCTGCCGCCTCAATTTCTTCCTGACTCGCTCCCGGCTTGGCATAAGCGATATTTTCTTTGACACTGGTATCAAAAATATCCACCTCTTGCGGCACAATAGCCATAAATTTGCGGAAAGCATATAAGTCATATTCCCGCAGGTCTTTGCCATCCAACAAAATCTGCCCGTCACTCGGATCATAGTGCCGATAGAGCATCCGCACCACCGTAGTCTTGCCGCCGCCGGATGGACCCACGAGAGCGGTGACACAGTTGGAATTGATTTGAAAACTGGCATGGCTGATGGCGCTATTCTTGCTGTCCTTGTAGTAGAAAGAAAGGTCTTTGAATTCAATCTGCCCTTCAATCTTTTTCGGTTTGAAACCATCGGGGTTACTCTCTATTTCCGATTCTTCCGTGGACAATAGATATAGTCTTTCCACCGCCTCACTGGATTCCATAATGCGATCATACAATCGAGAGATGCGGAAAAGAGAAATCAAACCTTTTTCCGAGATAGTAAAAACAAACACCAAGCTACCCAGCGTAATCTGTTCGTGCATCACCAAATAGATGCCAAACATCAACACCAAGCCACGTCCCAAATCAATGATTAAATTGCGCAGCAAATTGTATCTAAGAATTTTTTTATACTCATTCAAGATACTCGTGCCGATGTTTTCCGTGGCCTGAGAAAATTGCCGATACTCGCGCCATTCCTGGACAAACGATTTGACCGTGTTGATGTTGATGATGGACTGTGCCATCATCCCGGAAGCCACTTCTTGATCGTCAAAACGCTGTTTGCGAAAAGGAAAGACCATTTTATTGACCCGCACCGTCAGAAAAACAAAAGCCGGTACAAAAACAAGGATAATCACCCCAAAACGCCAATCAATGACAAACAGAGTAATAGCCGTAAAAATCACTTGAAAAATAGTGGGCGCCACTTCCCAGAAAAAATTGCCGAACAGATTATCAATCTTATCAATCCCCCGACTGATTTTGATGATTTTACTGCCCGTGCTTTCTTTCTCATGATAACCCAAGCTCAAAAAAACCATTTTTTTATGGGCGTTGTTGGCCAGATAGGAAATCACGTCTACCAAAACAGCAAATATTCTTCGGTCCCGAAAATAATCCGCCACCGACACAACTTGGTTAACACCAAACATGATGACAACCAGTCCCGCTACCGCACCCACTTGCGTCACATCAAAATGAGTGATCTTGTCAATCACTAACTTCAACATATACGGCCCCACTAAACTGATCAGCTCTATCGCAATAGTCAAAAACAACAGTCCTATGATCTGTCGGTGACTGGGTGCCACCAGGCGCCAAAGACGCGTCCAGAAGCGCCGCAAATCGATGCCTGTTTGATTTTTTTTCTTCTCCTTTTGCATAAATTTTTTCTTAGCTCTTTTTATAATTAAACACCGCTCCGGGTCTATCCGAAGCGGTGTTAAAGTGACTTTCCTAGCTAGCTTTTTTTGAAATAGGTGACTATTTCCGCACTATCTAGGGAGAGATATTCGACCGCTCCGGTTTTTCTATTTTTAAGTTCCACGCGTGAATCGCGTATATTCTTTTCACTCACCACTAGTTGATAAGGCATCCCCATCAAATCCGCATCGGCAAATTTCACGCCCGCATTCACCTCTCGGTCATCAAACAACACTTCCACGCCAGCGCTAGTAAGCGCAGTGTAAATCTCTTGGGCTTTTTCATTTTGATTCAAGCTCAACAGATGCACTTGAAAAGGCGCGATGGCTTCCGGCCAAATCATTCCTTTTTCGTCGTGATGCATTTCTGCTACTGTACCCATCAGTCTTGAGATACCTATTCCATAACATCCCATAAAGACAAATTGACTTTCCCCTTTTTCATCTTTATATTTCAGATTAAATGGCTCAGAAAACCTATGTCCGAGTGAGAATATGTTCCCGACCTCAATAGCCTTCTTCTCGACTAAAGTATCCTTATTTAAACCCAAATCTTTCAAAACCTCATCCGTGTAAACCTCCCTGTTAACAGCTATTCCCTTTTCTTCATCGATATAAATTATATCCTCCCCTGCTTCGCTGGTGGTTTGAAATTCATGAGAATATTTTGAAAAAGATCCACCGGAAGCAAAAGTCATAAAAGTTTTCTCACCCAAGCCAACCCTATCAAAAACATTTCTATAAGCAATCTTAGCTTTCTCATAATATTCATTATGTTGCGCTTCGTCTTTGGAAAAAGAATATAACGCTTTCCAAAAAAATTCCTTGCCTCGCATAATTCCTGATTTAGCGCGAGCCTCATTGCGAAAAACAGTCCTGATGTCATATGCATAAATAGGCAGATCCTTGTATGATGATATAAAGCTAGTCATCATGTTCGCCATTGGCTCCTCATGTGTAAAAGCAAGTGAAAGCTCAGTCCCATTTTTCAATTTAGTTTTAAACCAATTGTCAACCACCGCATCACTCCATCTATCAGTTTTTTTCCAAACTTCTTGTCTTTGCAAAGCAGTTGATTGCATTTCCACTCCGCCAATTTTATCCATTTCATCTCGAACAATGTTAGCAATCTTATTTGTTACTTTCAAGCCTAAAGGCAAAATTGCATACACTCCTGCCATCTCTTTGTATATAAATCCAGCACGAATCAGCAGTTGAGCATTGATGCTCACCTCGTCTTTCAGCGCGTCTTTTTGGGTTTTCGTAAATAATTGTGATTGTTTCATATAGTTATTCTAATATATTTATTCTGTTTTGACAACTTCTATTCGCAAAACCGAGTGCCGAAATTTTCTTCTTGGGCCACTGCCCGGAGAATAAATTCCCGCGCTTTGGCCGGCGCCAAGCAGGCGCGCATCTGAGTCTGGGCCAACTCCGCCAAAGCCAAGATTTTGGTGCGCATCCCATCTGTGCCATGCCCGAGAGCGCTGCCGCCCTTAGCATAAGCCAGCACCGACTCCATTTCAGCCACGTTGACTATGTACACCACTTGCCCCTGGGTATCCAGCAGCCCCATTTGATCAAAGCCAATAATAGCCACATCCGCTCCCACCAGCAGGCACATCAACTTGAAAAGCCGATCATTGTCCGCGCAATGCTCCAGCGCCTTAACCTCCTCCGAATCAATCACGTCATTGGCGTTGATGATGGGCACCACACCCACCG
>JBAZXY010000123.1:0-4345 GCA_041659585.1 Parcubacteria group bacterium
AGTGGCTAATATGGAGGCCATAAAATTTGTGCAAAAAGCCGGCTTGGCGCTCAACTGCCACATCGCAGAAATGTCTAAGTTTGATCGTAAAAACTATTTTTATCCGGACATTCCCAAGGGTTATCAAATTTCCCAATATGACCAACCCTTGTGCGAGCATGGTTGGATTGATTTGGAGGATCTGACGCAGGCTGGTCAGACTAAACGCACCGGCATTACCCGCATCCATATGGAAGAGGATACGGGGAAACTGAATCATCCTAAGGGCGCTGATCATTCCTTAATTGATTTTAACCGGGCGGGAGTGCCCCTAATGGAGCTCGTGACAGAACCGGACATCGAGAGTGGTGCTGAAGCTCGGCTATTTTGCCAGAAATTACAACAAATTTTTCGTTATCTGGATATTTCTGAAGCAGACATGGAAAAGGGACACATGCGCTGTGAAGTGAATATCTCTTTGCATAAAGAAGGAGAGGAGAAATTAAGCGGTACCAAGGCAGAAATAAAAAATTTAAATTCTTTTCGAGTAGTGGAAAAAGCAGTGGATCATGAGATTATGCGGCAGACA
This sequence comes from Parcubacteria group bacterium, assembly GCA_041659585.1. Classification (GTDB taxonomy): domain Bacteria; phylum Patescibacteriota; class Minisyncoccia; order Moranbacterales; family UBA2206; genus UBA8518. Next base: position 569 of record JBAZXY010000123.1, read on the forward strand.
GAACTACTAGAAAGGGGAGAAAAAGTTTTGCAAGAAACCAGGGGATGGGATGAAGCGCGTGGAGTGACGGTGGCACAACGCAAAAAAGAATCCGCTCATGACTACCGCTACTTTCCTGAGCCGGATATCCCTCCGATGCGATTTGATGCAGATTATGTGGCGCATATCAAAAAAAGTTTGCCCGAACTGCCAGATGCTAAGGCGCATAGATTTATGGAAGAATATAAGCTATCTCCGGAAAATGTTAGTGTTATTACTGGAGACAGATATTTAGCTCGGTATTTTGAGGAAGTGGTGTCTGAGTTGCAAGAGAAGAAACAAAGCGGAGAGGTGCAGGCGGAGGTAGGGAAGTTTGTGAAACTGGCGGCTAATTATATGGTCAGTGAATTGCAAAAACATTTAGTGAAAAATAGCCAAACTATTCAGAATATTAAAATCACCCCGGAAAATTATGCCGAATTCATTGGCATTTTAGCTGATGGAAAAATAAATTCCAGCGCCGGGCAAATTGTGCTGGAAGAGATGTATGCCACTGGTGGAGATCCGTCGCAAATTATTGAGGCGAAAAACCTAGCGCAGGTGAGTGATTCATCAGAATTGGAGGCTATTGTGGATGGAGTGCTGGCTAAAAATCAACAATCCATAGAGGATTTTCGCGCGGGCAAGCAGAACGCCTTGCAATTTTTGATGGGTCAAGTTATGATGATGACGAAAGGAAAAGCTAATCCAGCAATGGTAGTGGAAATGTTAAAAAAGAAACTAGTGGTTAAATAAGTTAATTTAATTAAAAGTAAGTATTAAGAATAATCATATGGGAATGGAAATGCGAAGTTTTGGTCCGGCACCACAAGAAGAAAACAACGAAGAGTCACTAAGCCATGTCTCTCCTGATGAGGCAGTTGAGAATCAAGAAAGAAAAAGAGTGGAGGCCAACGCTACTGAATTTCTCACCGAGACACGTTCTTTGTTGCAAGAGTTGATGCAAGCAGAAAATAATGGCAATGAAATCACGGATGAGGTAAAAAGAGGGGTTATTTTGCGCAAATTTATGGCGGAAGAGCAAATGAATTTAGCGAGAAATGAAGAGGATAGGGCTAAATTTGAAAAAACATTTAAACTTATCCAAAATTATCTTTCTGATGATGGGGTTGTTGAGAAGTCGGTTGCGGTTGATGAGAAAAAAGAAGTTATGAGTGATCCGTATTTTTTAAAGGAGGCGCAGGTTTTGATCCAGGAATTGTTAATGAAAAGAAAAGAGTCGGATGATGAAGATGCGATAGGGTCGATTGTAATGGGCTTGCAAGCCTATAGGAATATGGCAGAAGAACAAATGAATTCAGCGATTACTGAAGACGAGAGGAAAAATTTTGAAAAAACAATCAAGCTTATTGACAATAATCTTGGAGCATAGAACAAAGTATATAGAAAAAACGGCAGTGTTGCTAGATAACAACACTGCCGTTTTAGATTAGAGGGTGAAGTCTAATCCTCTGTTCTCACAGAGATGGATATTAACCACATCTCCTTTGGTGAGTTTGCAGAAGATGGGCAAAAATATTTGCCCATGTCCATTGGCCTCAATGGGTCTTTCTTCCCCCCAAAGATTTATCAGGGTGGAGAGAAATATTCTCTCCCCATTTCGCCTAACGTTAAGGTGAAATGATCTAATAAAGCTCTCAACCTTTGGTTGAGTGATGCTCTCTGGAAAAAACAATACCAAAGTATTGTTTTTTGAGAGACAAATACACTCCAAGGAGTGCAAAATCTCATCCAATCGCAAAATAGTCTTATTGGCTTCTATTCTAAGCATATCAATTCCTCCTCAGAGCTTTTTTTAGTTGGTAAGTTACGAGGTGCGTGACTAAATAGATTAGCACAGATGGTATTTTTTGTCAAGAGAGTTGGGGCGGATTATATCCTGACGCTTAATTGATGGAATATTTTATGATTCTTGAATAAGGAGCTGTTTGATGCTATAATAAGAGTATAAAATACTCTATGGAAATCAAAATAAACAACCAAAACCGGGAAGTCTTTGTAGGAGAGACTATCCTGGAAGCTTGTCGTAGAAATGCTATTAGCATTCCTACATTGTGTAACATGAAGAATGTTCATGAAGGCGTATGCCGCTTATGCGTGGTGGAAATGGGTGGGCGCTTAGTAACTGCTTGCAATACGAAGGTGGCAGCTGATATGGAAATCGTGACGGAGAGCGAGCAGATTTCCCAGGCGCGAAAAATCAATTTAGAATTGTTGTGGGCGGATCATGCCGGAAAATGCCTTACTTGCAAGAAGAATCGTCGGTGCGAATTGCAAAATTTAGCCGGCAGCAATCAGATAGACGCCTTTCGCTTTGTGCCCAAAAAAGAGGAGTTGACTAGTCCAGAAGAATTAGACTTGCTGAAAGACAATTTTTCTCGTGTGGTGGTGGATGAAGCGAACGCCGCTATTGCGCGCACGACAGAATTGTGTGTGGAATGTCGGCATTGCATCAACGTTTGTCCGACACAAGAATTTTCCTTTAACCACCGTGCGGGAGATGTGGTAGTGGGCACGCCTTATGAAAAACCGTTGGATTGCATTTTTTGCGGTCAGTGCGTGAAGCATTGTCCCACCGGCGCGATTACGGATCAGAATAATTTAGAGGAAGTTGTGGCGCAATTGGATGATGTGAACAAAATTGCCATTGCCCTGTGGGATCCGGCTTTGCGAGAATCGATGGCACTGGAGCAGCCGGAAATTGAGTCAGGCCGAAAGTTAATAGGTGTATTAAAAGCTATTGGATTTGAGGTAGTGCTTGATCTGGGTTTCGGGATGGAGCTTTTTCTGACTGAAAGCAAAAAGGCTATCCAGAAAAATCCGCAAAACAATCTCATTCTCAGTCATTGTCCGGCACTAAATTTGTATATCGAAAAATATTACCCGCAGTTCCAATCAAATATTCTGGACGTGCTGACGCCGGATGAGTTGCTGGCGCAACATATTAAAACTGAATATGCACAAAAGCATAAAATTAATCCGGCTAACATCGTAGTGGTGGCCATTTCTTCTTGCGTAGCCAAGAAAATTAAAAAAGATTCCAATCTGAATTATGTGCTGACGATGCGTGAATTGGGCCGCATTATCCGACAAAAACACGTGAAGCTGGCGGAAGTGGCAGGTGCGGAATTTTCTCGTGATTTGTTGGTGAAAAACAAGGGCGTGGAGAAAATGGTCCATTGTGGCGGAGCGGCGGAGCTGCTAGCCAAGAGTCTGCATTGTGAATATTTGGTAGCTAACGAGGTGAAAGCGATAAAAAATTTGCTGGAAAATTTGAGCAAGAAAAGAGTGCGCACAAAACTCATCGAAATGATGATTTGTCCGGGAGGTTGCGTGGGTGGAGGAGGACAGTCGCGGAAATTTTGAATTTTTAATTTAAAATTTAAAATGTCAGCCAGAGACTGATCCATCTTGGGCGGAAAATCCAATTAGTAGATTAAATTTTTAAAATTTGTTAATTTAGTAATTGAAAATTGATTTCAAATTTATAATTTCAAATTTAAAATTATTTATAGTATGTGTCTAGCAATTCCGGGGAAAATTTTGAAAATCAAAGGGCAAATCGCCGAGGTGGATTTTGATGGTATTGTGAAAGACATCAATATCGCGTTGGTGGACGCGGTCGTCGGCGAATACGTCATGGTGCACGCCGGCTTTGCCATCGAAAAAATGGATATGGATCAGGTGGATTATATCCATTCCATCATCAAGGAGAAAAAATGAAAAAAATAGTTGAAG
>JBAZXY010000124.1:0-4345 GCA_041659585.1 Parcubacteria group bacterium
CTATCATAAAACGGTGGAAAAATATCGCCAAGCAAAGGCTAAGCTTTTTCATCAAACTCAAATTGCCATTGTGAATGCGGATATGATCAACCCGGAAGAGTTTTTGCAATATGTAAATAATCAAAAAATGACCTATAGCCTGAAGGACAAGCAGGCTGATATTTGGGCAGAACATATTGAATTAGGAATTGATAAATCGGTTTTCACCATCAAGAAGCAAAAATTTGTTTTGCATTTGATTGGGGATTTTAATATTGAAAATGCGTTGGCGGCCATTAGCGTGGGTGTGGCGGAAAATATTGATTTGGCCGCTTGCGCCAGTGCTTTGGCAAAAATCACCGGCGTGCCGGGACGGATGGAGTATGTGCCCAATGACAGAGGGTTGAATATCCTAGTGGATTTTGCTTTGACTCCCGATGCTTTAGAAAAGCTGTATGTCCTGCTGGCGAAAATAAAAAAACCAGCTGCTCGCGTTATTGCCGTCTTTGGGGCTTGTGGGGAGCGGGATCGGGGCAAGCGGCCCATCATCGGAGAGATTGTGGCGCGCTACGCAGATTTTGTGGTGGTTACTAATGATGATGTGTTCCATGAGGACCCGGCACAAATTATTGCTGACATTGTGGCGGGGATAAAAAACAAAGAAGAAAACAGGGATCTTTGGATTATTCCCGATCGTCGGGCGGCTATTGCCAAGGCTTTGCAATTGGCGCAACCGGATGACTTGATTGCTGTCACCGGCATGGGCGCCGAAGAAACGATGGTAATAGGTGACCAGAAAATTCCCTGGAATGATCGAGCGGTGATTTTGGAAGAATTGGAAAAGATGAAATAAACATATTCTTTACGAATACAAAAAAAGAAGGCGGTGCCATTTGGCGCCGCCTTTGTTTGAGTATGTTATTCGCAGTTAATAACTTCTTTTATGCCATCACTAGCAATGCAATAAATAGCAACATCTAGAAAAGGGATGATTCCCGGAAAACCTTTTGTTGCTAATATTGATAAGGCACCAAGTAATGATAATAACAAAATTACAGGAAGTATTATTGCTAACTGCCTAACTGATCGATTTTTGTGATCATCAAGAGTAAAGGTTATGTGTACGCATAATGATATGATAATCATAGCTATTGCAAAGATTGCTATATTCATTGTGGTTACTCCGTCGTTGATAGTTTGTTGTTAACGAACTTCTCCTATGAATCCGTCACGTTGACGAACTCAATGAGAGAGGCAAGGGAAATAGAATCATTTCCCTTGCCTGGACTTAATCACCTTTCATCCAGCTACTACCTATGTACCATCCCTCAATATCTGTATCTACACTTACATAGGGATAATCAAATAATGACCATTGAGAGGGGAGCTGAAGAGAAATTTTTCCTTTTGTTCCAGATAAATTGAAGAATTTATTTTCATCTGGAACACTGATATGATGTTTAATGCAAATTAATTGACCCGCATTTTTTACGAGAAAATAATGAGTATCATTAATTTCATTAAAATATGCTTGTGCAATTATTTCTAAATCAGCAACTTGATAACCAGCGTTAAATAATATTTTTTTAATAGTTTCCTTCATTTTGTTTTGCTTGGCATGCTCATATAACTCTATACATGTCATGAATATGACAAAAATGATAACAACTGCTATGCAAGCAATAAATGGATTCATGGTCATTCTCCTTGATAATTGTTTTGCCCGAGAGTGGGCGAGAGGTGATTAAGTTTTGAAGGAACTGGTGTCATGAATCTTTCTGCCGTTTCTTATCATGACTACGCAGTGTAGCACTGAAATGGATAAATGTCAATAATACTGCCCTATAAAATAGACATAATATGCTTATAATAAAGCAAGAGTAAGATTTGTAGTCAGGATTATTGACATAATGCTAGATATGCGATATAATAGGAATATGGAATTAGTTCAGGTCTTACAATCGCTGGGATTGCAGGAAAAAGAAGCCAAGGTTTATTTGGCACTTTTGCAAATGGGCAAAGGTTCCGTGCCGGGCATTTCAGTTAAGGCGGGGACGAAACGGCCAACGACATATTTGATTCTGGAAGAATTGCGCAAGAAAGGTTTGGTGAATTTGTTGCCGAGAAAAATGAAAGTGCTTTATGTCGCTAAATCTCCACAGATACTTTTGGAGGAACAGCGGGAAAAAGAACAAATGATTGAAGCGAATATGCCAGAACTCCTGGCGATGTTTAATGTGCAGATGGAAAAACCCAAAGTGACGTATTATCAAGGCAAGGATAATATTGCCAAGCTGTATGGCGAGATATTCAAAGAAAAAGATATTTTGTTTTATGGTTCCATCGCCTCAATCAGTTCAGAAGCGTATGTGCAAGTGGAAAAATATTTACACATTGTCAAAAAAGAAAAATTGCAGGTGCGGGAAATTCTGCAAGCAGATGAAAAATCGCTGGCTTATGCTAAAGAGCATGTCACAGAAAATCATCAGATAAAAATAGCGCCTGAGGAATATAAATTAGCCACCGACAACATGATCTTTGGTAGTAAAGTGGCTATTATCACCTATAAAGATGAGGCGATGGCTGTGGTCATTGAAAGCAGCGACGTGGCAGAAACCTACAAAAGCATGTTTGAGATGGCATGGAAGGTCCTACCTTAAAGCTAAAATTTAGAAAGGTAAAACAAAAAAATCCCACGTGGGATTTTTTTTGTTGAGTTGAGTTGAATCTAAAGAATACCAATAAGCATCACTGTCAAAACAAATCCCAAGATTCCACCAGCTAAAGCTTCCATTGGCTTATGGCCCATGCGCTCCTTGAGGCGGGGATAGTCTTGTTCAGTGGCATCAGTTTTGTCGATCAGCATGTTGATATAGCGGCTATGTTCGCCCATGTACACGCGCAACCGCGTGGCGTCGTCGATTGTCAGAATGGCCATTACTAGGGCAATAGCAAAGGCGCCGGAATCAAGACCCTCATAATGTCCCACTGAAGTGACTAGAGAAATCATCAGGGCTGAATGGACACTAGGCATATGGCCATAGGTCATGCCATGGCTAAGAGTGTATTTAAGATTGCGACCGTGGCGAAAATAGAAAATGATGAATTTCAATATTCGAACTAAAAAGAGGACAATGAGTGGGATAAGGATAATGTAATAAGGGGAAAGAAGATTTAGCATTTTCATAAATAAATGATAAAAAATTAATACTCGATTATATATAAATTATAGCACAATTTTTCCACCTTGTTTTTTGAGATAATAATGCTATACTAAAAATATAATAATTGGTAAAATATAATACTATGGGAACAGGTTTAATAATATTAATAGGATTGGGTTTGCTGATTGTGTGGGTCATTGCTACTTATAATGGCCTAATTACATTGAAAAATAGAGTAGATGAAGCATGGAGCGATATTGATGTGCAACTCAAAAGAAGATATGATTTGATTCCCAATCTGATTAACACCGTTAAAGGTTATGCTACTCATGAAAAAGAAGTTTTTGAAAAGGTGACTGAAGCACGCACGCGAGCAATGAATGCTGGGTCAGCTCAAGACAAAGCGGAAGCAGAAAATATGCTCAGTGGAACATTGAAAACTTTATTTGCCGTATCTGAGGCCTATCCTGACTTGAAAGCTAATCAAAACTTTCTGGAATTGCAACGCGAGCTGACTGATACTGAGGACAAGATCCAAGCTTCCAGAAGATTTTATAATGGTAATGCACGTGATTTCAATATCAAGATTGAAGTTTTTCCGAATAATATGATTGCTGGAATGTTGCATTTCACTAAGCGAGATTTCTTCGAAGCAGCAGTGGGTGAAAAGGAGAATGTAAAAGTGGAATTCTAGTATTCATATAACATATATCATAAAGCATGAAGCAACCTTTTAATTTAGTTGGGTAACTAAATTGGGGTTATATGTTTCATGCTTTATGTTTCATAATTATGGCAACTTTGTATACACAAGCGGACAGAAACACTACCCTGACCTGGGTGTATATGACAGGTTTTCTGATTTTTGTGATTGGAGTAGGTTTTGTTTTTGCTCGGGCGATGGGCAGCAATGTGATTTTGCTGGGGGCGGTCATTTTTTCCATTTTGATGAGCTTTGGTTCGTATTGGTGGAGCGATAAGATTGTTCTGGCGATGAGTGAGGCTAAAGAAGTGACACACGAAGAAAATAGGGAACTCTATCATATAGTGGAGAATTTGTGCATCACCGCCGGATTGCCGGTGCCCAAGATTTATATCATTGAGGATAGTGCACCGAATGCTTTTGCTACGGGACGTGATCCGGAACATGGGGTAATTTGCCTCACCACCGGCATCATCGCCAAACTAGAAAAGATCGAGTT
>JBAZXY010000125.1:0-4341 GCA_041659585.1 Parcubacteria group bacterium
TGGCTATTCTGAATGGTAAAAACCTGAGTAATCTGAAGGATTACTTGGAGGGTCGGACAGCTCAGGGAACCATTATTAACTAAAAAATATTGCGCGCGATTATATGAGGTTCAGCTTCCGCTCGGGAAATTGAACCTCTGTCAGTTAACGACCATTTACATGAATAAAAAAAGCAATCACCGCTGTGGCGGAAAAATTGGTGGCAAGCATACTACTGTGATTGACGCTTCCAAGCCGGTGGTAGATTTTCTTTTGAAACACCCAGCGGTAATCAGCGTTACGGTGGGATTTATCAAGATGCGCCTCAAAACGGCTCCGCAAAGAATGAAGATTATGGAAGAGAGTGGTTGTTTGTTTTTGAAAGTGCGCGGCACGGCCAGCATTCAAGAGTTGCGGGTTTTTTCCCAAGATCTGGAGCGCGTAAAAGTGGCTTTGGAAAAGAAATTTCAAACCTTACTCAGCGGATCCTAAAAAAGTGAAATATTTTCCAAAGAGCGCATGTAGTAGTATGAGCTAGGATTAGGCACCTATAGATGGAATTAATTTTGGTAGCAAGGGTGATTACCAAAAAGTGTTCTAACTATAATCCTGACCTAATCCAACTAACAATCATTTCTTTCTATACTGCCTAATTTTAAAAAACTCTGTTTCCTAATCGAATAGAGTTTTTTTGTTATAAAAAAGCTTTTATTTCATTTCTTCTTCATCGTCAACATTTATGCTCCGTAATAGATGGTATTTTTATGCAAAAAAAGTCCGCCAGAGGTCTTTGACTTGGCGGATGAGTACTATTCAACAAAGAAATTAATATAGATATAGATACCCACAATTGCTCCAGAGACTCTCTTCACTACATTATCAACGATGTATTTTTTATTTATTTTTACTGAACTATCAACAGTACCAAGCGTTAAATCTATAGTTGATTCAAGTACAGCAAGAATAGCAATCAAAATTAATAATAGTATTATTTTTGCAATTTTTGCCTCCATTCTGTCCTCCTGTAAAAGTGCTTTTATGTGAAAAAATCACAACTATATTATCAGTAAATTCTGACAATTGCTAATTGTAGCAAAAAAATAAATATCTGTCAAGAGCAAATTTTGACAGAAGCTATTTCTTCTTCACTGCCAGAGTTTTGGTTTCTTTGTTGACGGTTTTGGCTTTTTCAATCTCGGTTTTGGCGGAGAGGGGAAGGACTTCGAAAATTTGTTTCAAGGCCACGCCGTCCACTTTCAAAACCGCTTCCCATTTATCCAAAGGTTCCAAAATTTCCCGGATTCTTTTTTCGTCATATTTATAAGTTTTGCGCACCGAGCGGGCGATAATGCCTTGTTCGCCGAAAACCCGTTCCACTCCTTCTTGGTCCATGTATTGCAGCACTTTTTCCTGAATTTCTCCCAAGCGATCTTTGGTGATGGCAATGGCAGATTTGAGTTCGATATATTCGCCAATAGCGGCATTCACCTCTACTGTGTCAATCCGGCGTTCTTCTTTGAATTTGTGTTTCCACATCGGACAAATGTGCTGATAGCCGCACCAATCGCAGAGAGGATTCATATTAGGCTCAAAACCGCCTTCTTCAATGCGGGCGATGGTTTCCAAAAAAAGTTGCTCACTTTGCTTCAATTGTTCCACCGTGCGGGTGGCGGAAAGTTTCACGCCGTGCTTCAGATAATAGAGGCTCACTGTCAGCTTGTCGATATATTCAATTTCTTTGGGGTAGCGCGCTAGAAAGGCTTGCAAATAAACGGACAGTTGGATGTCATTATCCACTTTTTCCTGGGAGGGCATCTTCTTGGTGGTTTTGTAATCGATAATCTCATAGCCATCCTCAGTCTTGTCGATGCGGTCGATGATGCCGGAAATGATATGCTTGTTGCTACCAGAGCCGATTTCGATTTGAAAACGTGATTCCAAATCGACGATATTGAAATTAGCGGGATTGTTTTTTTGGTAATAGTCCTGGATGATACGCACGCCTTGCGAAAAGGCGGCGCGTTCTTCGTCCGGCGTGTCAAACACGGCCGGGTTCCAAGCATTGGAAAAATGCTCCATCGCTTGATCCAGGGTGGGGGAGAGGATGCCGGGAGTGTGGATAAATTTCATGGTCTCATGCACCGTGGAACCGAAAACCGCCTCCTTGGATTTGGGAGTTTTGATGTGGTCGATGTTTTGAAATTTATATTTCAGTGAACAATTCTGATAGGAGTCAAAGGCGCTATAGGATATGCGCATAGTTTTTGCTTAATTTAAATTAGTTTTTAAATCTCCCGCTTGGCGCAATTCACGAATGGACAAATAGAGAAATATGCCTAAAATGATAACAGTGTTAAATGGAGCGAGCCAAAAAGGGAAGTGCTTGCCAAAAGACTCCAGAATCATGATGCCTCCCAAGACACCGATGGAATACATGGCGCCATTTTTAAGATATTCGTATTTAGCAATGCGATCGATACCCTTGACTGTCAGTTCGCGAACAACAAATGCTCCAATGCCACTGCCGATAATAATCAGTGGGATGGAAAGGGTAAAAGCGAAGGCCCCAATCACGCCGTCAATCGAAAAACTGGTATCTAGCACTTCCAGATAAGCAATTTTTGACCAAGCGGACATGTGTGTATTGGAAGCGAGTTCTTTTTCTTTTTCTTCGGCATTTTTTTTGAATCCATCGGTTATGAAAAAAGCTGACACGCCGATACTTGCCGCGAGAGCCAGTGTGGGATTGATTTGCATCGCTTTAAAGAGAATGGTGGTAGTGAGAATGGAAGTGAGAGCATAAAACCAGACGCTTTGACGATGCAAAAACCCTTCCACTAAAAAGGCATATTTCTTTTCCTCCATAAAAAGCCAAGCCAAAAAAACGAAAAACAAATAAATACCTCCGGACAAAAGCAGTAATGGTCGCGAAGCTTCCAGTGAGGTGATAACCGTTTCATCTCTCGAAAAAGCGGCGGTGACCACTTGGACAATAGAAAGGTCCGGATTGGCAATCCAAATGATAGCAAATGGCAACAGTCCGCGGATCACAAAAACGGCAAACAAAATTCCCCAGAAAAGAAATATTTTGCGATATTTTTCCGGCATGGTGCGCAGGACATGCGCATTGACAATGGCGTTGTCAATTGAGGAAATAACTTCAAAGACAATCAGGCCCATAACGACAATAATAGCTGACAAAATCATAAGCTGATTCAATAAAGAATTTATATTACTAATATTCATTTTAGCATAACTTAAGCTTGTTGAAAAATAAAAAACACTCGCAGCAGTTTCTGCTGAGAGTGTTTTTGGTGACATAGAATATCAAGCAACATTCAAAATAGTTTCGTTATTAACGCCTTTGATGTCGCGCAATTTAGCAATGGTTTGACCACGCTGATTAGTGATAATTGCATCGAAAACCAACACCTTGTCACGAAGATTATTCTTGAGAGTTAGTTTGAATTGAATAGTATCTCCAATAAGAGCTGGTAAACTGAAGCTAGTTTTTCCTACCTGAGCAATCATTGGAAGGCCATTGATTTGTGGCATGGCTATTTTTGCCAGAGCTAATGCAGTGAGGAAACAACATTCCATCAAGCAGTGACCTGGAAAAACAGGTTGATCGGGGAAATGACCCATTATCCATAAGTCATGGGTGGAAATATTTTTGCATCCGGTTATGGCAGTAGGAATGTCCGAATCAAAAATTATCCTATCCAACATTTGCGCAGGGAATTTTTGGGGCAAGACATCATTTAATTCTTCTTTGGAAAAAATTTTAATAGTCATAAATAGTCCTCGCTAGTATCGTCTATAGTAGCTTGTGAACAGCTTTCTTTAGAATATCCTCGATAAAGAAGAGTTCCGCCAATAATCCAGAGGCCCCAAAGTATAGGCCAATCACAGATATGCATAAAAATAGCCGCAAATCCTCCTAAAATAATTATAAATCCAAGGATAATGAAGCATTTTTTTCCAAATCGCTGCAATCGATTTTGATTATTTGGGTCATTTTGTAAAAGAACCTTGTCGTGCATGCATGTCCTCCTTATTAGTTGGAATTAATATTTATTTTTTATATTAACATCTCTTTATGTTGTAACAAATAAGCTGGATGCCGTCAAATTAGTCGGGGGTGACAATTTTTTATGGTGTGATATAATATATTTGTTAAAAAATATTTAATAAAAAATAAAAAAATGTTCAAAAATGTTCAAAGTCCTAAGCATGAAGAAATGTTTAAATTTGCTGTCACTGTCACCGTTTCTCTTTTTATAATCGTTACACTAGCCGCTTCCTATGGTATTTCTAGCTTAATCTAGAAAAATAGGATTATCTCACAAATTTGCGTAAAAT
>JBAZXY010000126.1:0-321 GCA_041659585.1 Parcubacteria group bacterium
TTCATTTTGATTCTCGTTCAACACGGCTACATTACTTTCAATGACTTCCGCTACTGCCTCTGAGATATTTTTAGCCGAAACCTTATCCACTGCCGAGAAAGAAACTGCCACAATCTGAGAAGAAAGTTTCTCTGAATTAAAAACCCTCGCCAATTGCTTCAAGTTAAGCTGTCCAACATCTATTCCAGCCTTAGTATGGATATCCGTAACTATGCGAGGGTCATTCAACCACTGCACGATAGTTTCCGCAAATTTTTCATCCGCTTGCAAACGATAAAAATCATCGTAATGATAATCTGCTGTTTGCTGAGATCCATTTCT
>JBAZXY010000126.1:331-4332 GCA_041659585.1 Parcubacteria group bacterium
AGTATTTTTATGTCTTTTTTAATAATCCCCAAATATTCCCTTAATTCCATAAAATTAGCTTAAATCCTTAATAGATTATCTACAACCATATTATCATTATTCCCCAGATTAATCAACGCAAAAAAAATAAAAAACCCTCTCTTGTCAGATTGACAAAAGAGGGCTGTGCTGCAGAGGAAAAATCAGGGATTAGGCATCCCATCGGCGCATCAGCATTACGCCACGCGCCTCATTGTGAGTGTCCAATTCCAGGCCAGCATCATTCAATCCAAACTGAAACTCTCCGGAGAATTTGGATACCTCACACGTGTATCGCGCACAAATACTCGGATTAAGATGGGCTATCCCCACTAAAATCTGAGCCAATTCCACTACTCGAGCTCTGGAATACTGCGGACTAATTGCTTGCAGTTCCATGCGCCGCTCCTCCTGAGACAACTCAGCAAGGGAAGGTGTCAAATTACATAGATGGTAACCCATCCTTGGCTTCATTTTACCCCATCCAAGCTTAGGTTGAGGGATGCACCTGTCCAATGTTCCGCCAATCATAGGTATTTTTTGCGATTTACCTATGATTTGCTCAATATCCCAACTGAAAAGAAACAAGAGATGCCACCTATCCACTCCCTCCGCATTCTTCTGCGCACAATCTTCGAGCGTTGATTGTCGATATGGGATGTGATATTTCCGAGCTGTAGACACCCCCCAGACTTCATGCGCTCGTTGAGCGCAGAGAATGTTTTCAGCTCCTAAAATAGCGCACTCCCTTTGATGGATTTGTTTTTTCTGACTCTCCTCTTCTAAACCCATTGCAATGTAATCCACCATTCTTCTATCGCTTCGTTCTTTTTGCATTACTCTATTTCTCCTGTTTTTTTTGATTTGACTGCCGCGAGACAGCCTCTTAGGTACTATTGGTTACCACTGTAACACAATAGCTGACTTATGTCAATGATTTTTTACGCGTAATTTCGATTACTTTTCCACTTCCATTAAATTTCTTTTCCTAAAAGCGGCGTATTCGGTATCAATATAGGCCTTGATTCTTGCTTTAAATATTTCTTTATCAAATTTCCTGGCTTGTTCCCGGCTATATTGTGGATCATATTTCAGTTGATCCAATTTGGATACAGCTTGAACCATATCCTCTACGATTTGATGATCAAAAAAAACACCAGTCTTTCCCTCTTCCACATGCTCCACCACATCCCCTCCGCGAAAAGCCACAATCGGCTTGCCGGAAGCTAAGGCCTCCATGGCCACAATCCCAAAATCCTCTTCTTGCGGAAAAATAAAAGCCCGGCACTGAGCATAATATTTTGGCAAATCTTCATCCGTCACTCGCCCCAAAAATTCAATATTAGCATTAGCTAGTTTTTTCAAGCGTTGCATTTCCGGCCCACGTCCAATGATTTTCAATTTCAAGCCCAATCGATTAAAAGCCTCAATAGTGATGTCATGTCGTTTGTAAGCTACTAACCTTCCGACCATCAAGAAAGAGCCATTATTTTCCCCACTCGCATAAAAACTATTGAAGTTAACAGGGGGATGGATAACTATGCTATTTTTTTTATAATATTTCTTGATGCGCTTAGCCACAAAATTAGAATTAGCAATAATCCTGTCTGGCCGTTCCGCACTAATGCGATCCCAGATACGGATATAATTCATGGCAAAAGGCACTAACTTTTTAATAATACTGGGAAAATCAAAATCGCTAGTATATTTCTGGCAATCATCCCAAGCATAGCGCATAGGGGTGTGCATATAGCAAATATGCAGTGTTTCCGGACCGGTTACGATGCCCTTGGCATAACTAGAGGAATCTGATAGTACCACGTCATAGGCAGAGAAATCGAATTGTTCAATCGCCATAGGCATCAATTGTGGAAACAAACGATGTTTTTCTTTGGCAAAGGGAATATTTTGAATAAAAGAAGTGCGAATTTTCCTGTCCGCAAAAAAACCATGCATAGCTTTTTTGTTATACACCAACGTATGAATAGTGGCCTGCGGAAAAAGTTCTGTAAAACATTCCAGCACTCTTTCCGCCCCGCCATATTGAACAAGATAATCATGCACTAAAGCTATTCGCATATAAGGAAATTTCTGTTTTATAACCAGTTACAACCTTAAGCAACGATTTCTTCCTCCTCATCCTCATCAGCCCAGTCGTTATAATCATCACCGCAATTACTACATGTTGCATAATCATCATAAACCTCCTCGTCCTCTTCTAGATCTCTATCGAAATCGAAGTCAAAATGCTCCAGATAGTGAGCCGGGATGGTCTTATAGCGCTTAGTAGTAATCATCTTTCTAGCTTCTGCTATCCAAGCCTCCTCATAAGCAATTTCATCCCCCACCGCTTGCAAATCACCTTCTTCCATCATTACAAAATCCTGCATCCAATTATACTGCCAAGCATCTTGCTTGCTCTTATTCTTAGATAGCACTTTATCATGCACTTTCTTTTCCAAGGCCAATTTTGCCAAGCGCATCTTGATAGCATCTTCCCGCACAAATAAATTATCCAGATTTTGCTCACGCATTGTGATTAAAGCACATAGCATAAATTCATCGTCCTCCTTTTCATTAGTGGGTTCATAATAAACAAACTCACACTCCTCCAGCATCATCTCAGCGTAGTTGCGCTTATCAATATCCTTCTCTGTTTTGATATACTTTTCAATTTTTGCAATTGCTTCTTTTGTCCCAGACTGGGCTAATTTTTGCAACTCACTCGAAGTCAATCCTTTTTTCAATACGACACTTTTAGTAATTTTCTTTGCCATAACTTTAACTTAAGCTTAAATTTAATTAAAAAATATGTATCCATTATAACTCTTTTTTCTATTTTAGACAAAAAGTCATTTTTTCAATAACTTCTTGCATCTTACAAATTCCTGCGTCTTCGAAACAACACCCCTGCGGTCTTAAGACAAATTTGAATATCCAATAACAGTGACCAATTTTCGATATAGTATAAATCTAGCTTATATTCATCCTCAAAATCCAAATCTGACCGACCAGACACTTGCGCCATACCAGTCACTCCTGGCTTAATGGTTAGCAGTCTTCGGTGATAATCCATATATTTCTCCACCTCCCGATGTTGATGTGGGCGTGGACCCACCAAGCTCATTGAGCCAAAAAGGACATTGAAAAATTGTGGCAACTCGTCAATGGAATATTTTTCAATAAATCTTCCCACACTAGTCTTGCGCGGATCAGCCTTGATTTTATAGAGCGGTCCCTTGCGCACACTTTGTCTTTCAATCAATTCCCGTTCCAATTGCAAAGCTGCTTCCACAGCCGGATTTTTATCCGTGACACAATTTTCCCATTTCATATAACGAAACTTGTAGACGAAAAATTTCCGGCCATCATTCCCCACCCGTTCATTTTTATAAATTATTGGCCCCTTACTATCTATCCATACTGCCAAAGCAGTTATTAGCATAATTGGAGAAGTAATAATGATTCCCAAAATTGAAGCCACGATATCAAATATTCGCTTCAAGATCCTTCCCCAGCCATCCAACGGAGTGTGCTTCACCTCAATCAATGGCTCGCCATTCAACACCCCGATTTCATATTTGGAAGTCTGAAAAGTTGTCGGGATATATTTATAAACAATATTATTAATAGCACAATAGTCAATCAGTTTTTCTTGTTCATCATCTGTCACAGACGGCTCGCAGAGAATTATTTCATCTACCCCCATTTCATCACGAATCTGACGAATTACCTTCAAATGAGCCGTGTCTATTTGATCGACAATCTTATAACCCAGATTTTTATTTTGTCCGATTAATTTAGCGATGGTATCTAATTTTCCATTTCTACCAATCAGCAACAATCGATGCACTCCCACTCCGCGATGAATCACTAGCCAGCGCTGTATCAAATGCAAAACATAACGCGCTAGCACCACATAAAAAACTATCATCATCCAACCGGCCAGGATAATAAAGGCCGAAGAAAACCATTCTCGCTTA
>JBAZXY010000127.1:0-4273 GCA_041659585.1 Parcubacteria group bacterium
GGCTCATCTGCATCAACAAATATGCTAGGAGACAAAGTTATGCCTAAACTGGCATTAACAACAGCTAATTTTTTATCAGTGGTTCCGGCAATGATTCCGTCTGCCCAGGGTTCCATGAATTTTCCGGTATAAACAAACAAATCAGCTTGATTAATTTTGACTAGGTCGCTCGGCTTGGGCTCGAAAGCATGGGCTTCCACTCCCGGGGGAAGCAGCAAGGAAACACTCACTTTGTCTTGGCCAATATTTTTCGCCATATCATAGAGCGGGAAGAGAGTGGTGATGATAACGATTTTTCCCGAGTTAGTCGGGGTGCTGGATTTTTTTTGCAGGAGAAAAATAATCAAAAAAGAAGAGACTAGAAGGAGAATTAGACTAATGAAGAAGAATATTTTTTTCATATTTTTTGAGCTTGGCATTTTTGGCAGTAGCCATAAAATTCCAAGGAATGATTAAGGATTTGGAAGTGATTATGCTTAGCAATGGCCGCTTCTTGTTTTTCTAGCATGGTGCAAGCAGAGACTTTTTTAATTTGCTTGCAACGGAGGCAAATCAGATGGTGATGATGCTGGCAGGGAATTTCATAATAGTCTGTACCCGCAATGGTATTTTTGAGAATGATATTATGCTGGGTCAGATAGAGCAACTCCCGAAAAATAGTCGAACGATTGGGCAAAATCCCCATTTTTTTCAAATGGGCTAGAATGGCAGCCAAAGAGGCCAGACACTCTCTTTGCGCCAGAAAATGAAGAGTTTCTTTTCTGACTTTAGTGATGCGTCCGCCCTCCAGACGGATTTTTTGGAAAATAGGTTCGATATTCATAATTGCAACATTGTTGCATTAATCATAGGACAAAGACTATGAAAAGTCAACAAAGAAAGGAATATATCAGAAAAAGACTTTGCATAAGAAAAAAATGCACTAAACTATGGTTTCAATGGTAATATATAATAAGCATACCTCCTAGGGGATGATTTTTTGCTTATTATTAAGCTTTATAGTAGCATAAGAGCATGAGTACAGATTTAGAAGAAATCAAAAATCGCTTGAATATCGTGGATGTTCTGGGAGAATATATCCGTTTAGAAAAAACGGGAGCTAGTTGGCGGGCTAATTGCCCTTTTCATAACGAAAAAAGCCCTTCTTTTATGGTGAGCGAGGACAAGCAAATCTGGCATTGTTTTGGGTGTCAAAAGGGGGGGGATATCTTTGGTTTTGTAATGGAGATCGAAGGCTTGGAATTTCGTGATGCTTTGAAGGTGCTGGCGGAAAAAGCCGGAGTGGAGATTACCAAGACCAATCCCAAGCAAGCGGAGCAGAAGAATCGGACTTTGGAAATATTGGAAATGGCCACTAAATTCTATCAGGCTCACTTGCTGCAAACGGCTGGCGGCAAGAAAATTCTCACCTATTTGCAGGAGCGGGGAATTAATGAAGAATCCATTAAAAATTTCCGCTTGGGCTATGCTCCGAATGGTTGGAGTAATCTCCTGCAGTTTCTCATGAAAAATGGCTATACAGCAGCAGAAATTGCCAAAACAGGGCTCTTGGTGGAGAAGAACAAACAAGAGGCGCACATGGCAAGCCAAGGGGCACAAGCGACGAACTATTATGACCGTTTTCGCGATCGCATCATTTTCCCTGTTGCCGATGCCAACGGAAAAATAGTGGGCTATAGTGCTCGGGTGGCGCCTGGAGCAGATGAGGCGCAAGCTAAATATATCAACACTCCAGAAACAGAGGTTTATCATAAAAGCAAAATTCTCTATGGCATCTATCAGGCTAAAGCCGAAATTCGGCAGGCAGATTGGGTGCTGCTGGTGGAAGGAAATATGGACGTGATCGCTTCTCATCAGGCAGGCATCAAAAACACGGTGGCAGTTTCCGGCACGGCTTTGACTCAGGAGCACCTGGGTATTATCAAACGCTATACGAATAACGTGAAGATGTGTTTTGACATGGATAGTGCGGGAGAGTTAGCGACCAAAAAAAGCATCAAGCTGTGTTTTGAAAAAGAGATTAATGTGGCGGTGGTGAGAATTTCTTCCGGCAAGGATGCAGCCGATCTAGTAAAGAAAGATCCGCAATTGCTGCTAAAGGCGGTGGCGGAGGCGAAAGGCGCGATGGAATATTTTTTTCACAATATTTTTACCAAGTATAATAAAGAGAACGTGGAAGATGAAAAGAAGATTACGCAGGAGTTATTGGAAATGGTGGGCTATCTGGCAAATAACGTGGAAAAAAATCATTGGTTGAAAAAAATTGCTTCCGAATTGAATATATCCGACAGTATATTGACGGATATGCTTAAAAAGACTAGTCTTAGAGATAGGGCAGTACAGACTTCACCAGACAATGCGTCTCGGGAGGATAAAATCTTTGCCCCCAGTGGAAAAATAGAAACTCTTGTAAAAGATCTCATTGGACTAATGCTTGTCTATCCAGCTGTTTGGAAGGTGGTCGTAGCAAAAAAAGATAGGACCTATCTTCCTAAAAACAGTCTGCTAGAAAACATGCTCCAGCGAGGCGCAGAGTTTAATTTTAGTTTTGACGAATTGACACGGAAGATTAATTCTTCGGTGGATAAATCGCAAGCAGAAAAAATTTATTTTGCTATGCGTTATCGAGTGGGGTTGGATAACAGCTTAGAAGAAATTGTTATAGAAAATCCATCCATTGAGGCGCAGAGCCGCTTGCGGGAGATACGCTATGAAGCCAATAAAAATAGCTTGGATAAAATATCAAAAGACTTAGATGCTGCTAAGAAGAATAAAGACGAAGTGGCAATAAATTTTCTTAAAGAAGAATATCTAAAAATTAATTCAGAACAATCTTTATTAAATAAAGAACTCAATTAATATAACTTATTCAAATCTAAATTTTTATATTATGGCTAGCAAGAAAAAAACAAAGCCTCTTTTAACTAAGGCGGTTAAAAAAGTAGTGCCGAAAAAAGTCAAAAAAACAAAATCCACAACTAAATCAGTCGTGCAAAAAGCGGCGGTTAAAAAAGGAAAAAAAATAATTATAGCGCCGAAAAAAATAATTAAAAAAACGGAAAAAAAAATAATTAAAAAAGTGGTTAAGGAAGCAAAAACATCAATGCAAAATAAAGTAAAAGCAAAAGAGGCGCAAGCAGTGCCTAAGAAAGAGATAAAAGTTAAGAGGTCCAAACAAAGCCGGGCCGAGAAAAAAATCAGCCAAGGTGGCAAAGTGGTTCCCTATAAACCGAAAGAAGAAAAGAAGCGCAGCGTGTCAGATGAGTTAGTGTATCGTGGCAAGCAAAGAGGCTTTATTACGGAGGATGAAATTCTACACGCTTTTCCGGACGCCGAAAAAAGCATTGAAGAGTTGGGCAATCTCTATGAGAAATTGGAAGAAATTGGCGTGAAGGTGCTGGGGTCCGATGATATCATTAAGATGGAAACAGACAAGATTTCTGAGGATATGGAGGAGGAGAAATCTGGCAAGAAGAAAAAGAAGAAGGAAATTGATGTGCCTGAGGAAGCTTCTTCTGATTTGGTTCAGATGTATCTGCGGGAGATTGGCCGAGTAGATCTTTTGAAAACAGAAGAGGAAATCGCCCTGGCGAAAAGAATTGAAAAAGGTGATCCGATTGCTAAGCAAAAATTAACTGAAGCTAACCTACGCTTAGTAGTGAGTATCGCTAAGAAATATGTCGGTCGTTCTCACAATCTTTCTTTGCTGGACTTGATTCAAGAAGGTAATATTGGTCTTTTTCGGGCAGTAGAAAAATTTGATTATACAAAAGGCTATAAATTCTCTACCTATGCGACTTGGTGGATTCGCCAAGCTATTACTCGTGCCTTAGCAGATCAATCTCGAACAATCCGTATTCCGGTGCATATGGTAGAAACGATTAATAAGTATACGCAAATCACTAGAAGATTAGTGCAAGACCTGGGACGCGAACCTTTACCGGAAGAGGTGGCGGTAGAAATGGGGATTGAAGTGGATAAAATTCGCCACATCATGAAGATTTCCCAGGAAACGGTTTCCCTAGAAACTTCTGTAGGAGATTCTGATGATGACAGTGTCTTGGGAGATTTCATTGAAGACACCGAAACTGTCATGCCTCATCATGTAGCTTCTCGCAAACTGTTGCGCGATCATGTAACGGAGGTGTTGGATTCACTCACTCCGCGAGAGCAAAAGATTTTGAAGATCCGTTTTGGCTTGGAGGATGGTGTGGTGCATACGCTGGAAGAGGTGGGGCAGGAATTTGGCGTAACGCGAGAGCGTATTCGACAA
>JBAZXY010000128.1:0-4128 GCA_041659585.1 Parcubacteria group bacterium
TGGGCCGAACTGCTGAGCCGACTAAAGTTGTTGCTATATCAAATGCTAATGATCTCAAAATAGAGGGAGATTTTTTTGACAAAGGCGAGGGAGAAAGGATTATTTTTACAACTTCCCAGACAGCTCAGGAAAAAATTGCAGAAATGGAAAAGAAAGCCATGGTTTTCATAGTGGGAGAAAAAAAGGTTGATTTGGAAAAATCTTTGGAAGTTCTTTTTGAGCAAGGAATTAAATCCTTGATGGTTGAAGGTGGCGGAGAATTAATTGCATCGCTTTTTGAAAAAGATCTGGTTGATGAGATTAATCTCAAAATAGGCAATCTGATCTTGGGCGGAAGAAAATCTGCAACTTTTGTTGATGGAGAAGGATTTGATATGTTGAGGGCTAAAAAGGTTGAATTTCTAGAAATTAAACGAGGCGAAACATCGATTATTATAAAAGCCAAGGTGATTAGGGGATAATCCAGCTCCCATCAAAAACAACGCTTGCACAATGAAAAAATCTAGTGGAGTGTGCTAGGATTAATTCATGAATTAAAAATATGAAAAAAGATCGATTTAAATTTATCGTAGCCGTCTATCTGATGCTCATCAAGGAGGGTAAGATTTTGATGTTGCGCAGATGCAACACCGGTTATGAAGATGGAAATTATAGCCTTGTTGCCGGGCATGTTGATGAGGGTGAATCTTTCAAAGAGGCAATAGTGCGTGAGGCGAAGGAGGAAGCTGGGATTGATATAGAATTGAAGGATGTTGACGTGGCACATGTCATGCATCGAGTTGCCCTTGGCAGAATCAGTATTTTTTTAACGGTGAAAAAATGGAGCGGAGAAATAAAAAATATGGAACCGGAAAAATGTGACGACCTGAGTTGGTTTGATATCAATAATCTCCCTGAGAACACCATTCCATACATCCGAAAAGCTATTGAAAATTATGAGAATGGTGTTTTGTACAGTGAGGATGGATTGCCGCGCAGCTATTGACTTTATGGTGAAAGTATGCCAAAATACCACATTGTGATAGAAGTATGTGTTCTTTGGCAAATTTATTGTGTATCAACAAACGCCTCAAGGGGCAAAACAAATCATTTTTTTGGGAGATGATGAAGATGGATAAAAACGGTTGTGTTGGGCAGATCGGCAAAAAAACCATGGCTGCAGTACAATTTTTATTGAAGACTGAAAGCCGAGGCAGATTTGAGAAGCATCAACTCATGAAAGGTGTTTTGACGAGAAAGATTAATCGCAGGCGCATACCGCCGGAGATTATGCGGGAGATTGATGCGCGCGGTAAAAAGGTGAAGAGTTTTTTCATCATCAAGACCAATCGTTCCATTCCTGTTCACCCCCATGACAAAATTAGTGAGATGTATGTGGGTGGCGATGGTGGCATTGTCACTTTGCAGAACCCATCACAGGACCATGCGGATTATATTATGCGACCGGATGTGTTTACGGTGGTAGATGCTGGGGGGTTCCATGGAGTTAATTTGTACTCTCCGATAAGGGAAAGTCTCTTCCTCGGCATTAAGCTTGAGGAAAAATTGAGTTGATTGGCGCATAGTGCGCAAACGAGCGGACATTCCATTGGAATCTCCGCTCGCTTTTATTTTTGTGGTACAATGGGATTATGATTAATGTATGATTTTGGAGAGATTGTGTGATTAAAGAAAAAACTGCGGGATAAAAAATAATTATTTAAATATCTAAAATCATTATGGCTTGCGATTCATGCAGAGAACTTATGACGACAAGTGTGTCACATTTTAGCGGCAAGTTGTTGATTTGCGGGACTTGCGTCAAGGATGTTGATCCGGAAAAATTCAAAGAGTTGGCGGAAGGGAGAGCTGTTTTTACCTTTTGTCCGGAGTTAACCCATTCTAGCTTGTTAGGTTATAAACTAACAACCATTCTTCGTGCCAGTGACATAGAGGACATTTGGACATTTACGAAAGATGGCTCACCTCATTGCGAGCAAATTTTGACCACGATGCAGGAAGTGGCTGAAAATGTGGGTTTTGATAAGAGTAGGTTGCGCTATTTTGTGACCAAGAAAGGTAAGTTTTCAGAAATTACTGATAAGACGATCAGGAAATCAAGGAATATTATGGAAGTGGAGAAATTGATGAAATTTAATAAACTGCACAAAGTGGTTGAAATTTTGATGGCTGAAGATGGCTGTCCGAATGATCGAAAAGAGACATTCGAAACAATCTTAGAGCATTTCAAGGAAGAAGTGCAAGAGCTGGAGGGTGGTTTGGAAAAAAATGACTGGAAAAATATTCAAGAGGAATTAGGCGATATTCTATTCAATATCTTTCTTTTTGCTAAGGTGGCTGAAAGTGATGGTAAGTTTGATGCTTTTGAATTGTTTGAGAGAACAGCTAGTAAATTTATTGAAAGTCACAGAGAAATTTTCAAGGATAAAAAAATCAAATAATTAAATGAAAAAATATGCAAAACATCATCATTCCCAATCCGAAAAAATTTGCAGAATTGATTTTGCATTGGATTTGTGCAGAGAAATAAATTAAAAAATGCCATGTCATTTAAGAATGTCATTATCACAAATAACAAAAAACTTTCCGAGATAAAAAAACGGATAGCACTTGGTGGTGCGGAGAAGTTGCAGGTGGTTTCAGATTTTGACAAAACACTGACACGTTGTTTTGTAGATGGCACAAAAATTCCCTCTCTCATTTCAATTTTGCGTGATGAAAAATATCTGACGCCAGACTATCCTGAAGAGGCACAGGCCTTGTATGATAAATATCATCCAATGGAGATTGACCCAAAAATACCATTAGCGGAAAAAAAAGCGCTGATGCACAGTTGGTGGAGTGAGCATTATGCGCTCCTTGTAAAATCAGGATTGACTAAGAGTGACTTGGTGCGGGTGGCGCAGTCAAAAAAAATCGCCCTGCGTCCCGGGGCAACTGAATTTATGGATTTTTTGCATCAACAGAGCATCCCACTAGTCATTTTATCGGCGGCCGGACTGGGATTCGAAACTATTCAGATGTATTTAGACAATCACCATGTCCTGTATGAGAATATCCACATTGTTTCCAATGTTTTGCAATGGGATGAAAACGGAAAAGCCATCGGAGTGAAGGAGCCTATCATCCACACCTGCAACAAGAATTATGCAGCCGTAAAAGACCTGGAATTTTTTAGTGCGATACGCGAAAGAAAAAATATCATTCTGCTGGGTGATGGTGAGGGCGACGCGGCGATGGTCGAAGGATTTGAATATGATAATATCATCAAAATCGGTTTTTTGAACGAGGGCGTGGCGGTGGATCTGGAAAAATTCAAGGATTCCTATGATGTGCTGGTTTTGCACGACGGACCCATGGATTATGTGTTAGAATCTTTCACTCGTCTTTTTGACGTTGTTATCGTGAACGATTCGCCGATGGACTTTGTGAGTGTCTTGCTGCGGGAATTGGTTTCAATGAAAGGGGTCACAGATAAAGGAAGTGTTCGTGCGGTTAATCATGAAGCTTGGAGCAGGAATCTTGCTGATAAAAATTAATTTTTAAATAAAAACGCTATGGAATTTCAACATTTTGAAACAAATTTGGCCAAGGAAAATGAATACCCTAAATTAGATAGAGACAGGGTTCCGGAAATAATAAAGGAAAAAACAGGCAAAGAGGCTAAGACGCGCATTTTGACAGACGACGTGGAATATCTGGAGTTTTTGTTGAAGAAAATGGAAGAAGAGGCATATGAATTGGCGCATGCTGAAGGGCGCTATCATCTGGCGGAGGAAATGGCGGATGTGCTGGAGGTGATGGATGCGTTGCTGGAAATCAATGGCTTGAGTTGGGAGGAGATTAAAAAAATCAAACAAGAAAAAGCTAAGAAAAGAGGTGGTTTCAAAAAGAGAATTTTAATGCTGGAAAAAGCCTAGGAAAAGCTGTTAGCATAAATAATTACAAAAATGTCCGAAGAATTTTTTTGGGACATTTTTTGTATTTCAGGCAAATTAGAAGTGTTACACGGAAATGATAATGTCTGGTTAGCGGGAAGTAGAAATGTCCGCTTTAAAGAGTTATGATATTAGGTTAACCCCTAATACTAACTCAATGGACAACCACATTATCATGAGTCAAAAAGAA
>JBAZXY010000129.1:0-3529 GCA_041659585.1 Parcubacteria group bacterium
TTGGATGGCATTTCCTTGCGGGTGCCGACTCCGGTGGTGTCCATTGTAGACTTCATCTGTACTCTGAAGCGAGAGGTTAGCGTTGAAGAATTGAATGATGCTTTCCGCGGGGCGGCTCAGGAGCAATTGAAGGATATCCTGGCCGTGGAAGAAGGACAATTGGTTTCCATGGATTTTAAAGGTAATCCGCATTCAACGATTGTCGATTTGCCTTTGACCATGGCCAATGGAAATCTGGTCAAGGTAGTTGGTTGGTATGATAATGAATGGGGATATTCCAATAGATTAGTGGAGATGGCTGAGTTAGTAGGCAACAAGCTTTAATAATTTTAAATCAAATATAAATTGTTTAAATGTTTAAGTTTTTAAAATTTATTTATTTTAATTTCAGTTTAAATTTAAAATTGAAAATTCAAAATTAAGTTTATGTACGACATCATAATAAAAAATGGCACCCTGATTGATGGCAGTGGAGAGCCGATGTATCGAGCGGATATTGGTATTAAGGGTGATCGGATAACAAAAATCGGAAAATTACAGAATGAAAAAGGGGAAATTGAAATCGATGCCTCGGATCGTTTGGTGTGTCCGGGATTTATCGACGTGAATAATCATAGTGATGTATATTGGCGGATCTTTTCTAATCCAGAGTTAGAAAGCCTTGTTTATCAAGGCATAACCACTATTGTAGGTGGAAATTGTGGTGCTTCCCTGGCGCCGCTTCTGGGAGCGAAGGCGATTGAGTCGCTGCAGAAATGGTCTGATATGGATAAGACTAGTCTGAATTGGTTAACAATGGAAGAATTTTTGGATGAAGTTGAAAAAAGGCAATTGGCAATAAATTTTGCTACCTTAGTTGGTCATGCGACCGTGCGCCGGAGGTTGGTGGGTGACGATATGCGCAGCCTGCGGTTGAATGAAATTGATTTTTTAGCTAAAAAAATAAAGGTGGCTATCAAGGATGGGGCATTGGGTATGTCTTCTGGCTTGGTATATACTCATGCTAGAAGTACGACGGAAGAGGAATTGTTGGCTATGGCAAAAATAATTAAAAAGTATAACGGTGTTTATGTGACTCATATGCGCAATGAGGGAGCTGGACTTTTGGAATCAATAGAGGAGTCATTGGAGATTGCCAGGAAAACAAAAGTCAAGCTACATATCTCTCATCTTAAGGTGGTGGGTGAGGAAAATTGGGGGTTGATGGATACGGCTCTGAACATGATCTCACATGCTAGAGATAATGGCGTGGATGTCACTTTCGATGTCTATCCCTATACCAATATTGGATCAGTGCTCTATACCTTGCTCCCTAATTGGGTAACGGATGGTGGTAAAAAAATGATGCTCAATCGCTTGAGAGACCCGGAATTGCGCGCTCGAACAATAAGTGATATGCTGGCATCCGGAGTGGATTATTCTAAAATTGAGATTGCCAGTTCCTCTCTGGACAAGACCTTGGCTCGCAGAAAAATTGCCGAAATTGCATTGTCACAAGAAAAATCAGTGGAAGAGGCTGTTCTCGATACTTTAATTGCCTCAGATGGCCGTATGATTATCTCTATGGACGTTTTGAATGAAGAAAATATCCAAAAAGCGCTTATTCATCCGGCTGCAATAGTTGCTACGAATGGGGCTGGTTATCGCGATATCCATGGTAGAACAGGCGAAGTGGTGCATCCCAGGAGCTTCGGAACTTTTCCTAGGATTTTTTCTGAGTATGTTTTAGGTAAGAGAATTCTGCGTTGGGAAGAGGCTGTCGCCAAAATGACCGCTTTACCGGCGGAAAAATTCGGTATTGAGAAGCGGGGAAAATTGGCGGAAAAATATTATGCGGATATTATTATTTTTAATCGGGATGAAATTAGTGATTTGGCCACTACAAATAATCCGTACCAATACAGCCGGGGTATCGATTTTGTGTTGGTGAATGGGCAAGTTATTTTGCAAGAAGGTCGTTATAATGGAAATAAAGCGGGGGAGGTAATAAGAAGGTAATATATAATCCAGATGGAGAGAAATGATTTCAAGGGGAAAAAAATAACAGTCCTTGGCCTTGGTTTGCATGGTGGCGGGGTGGGTATTATTAGATTTTTATCCGAAGCTGGTGCTAGATTAACGGTGACTGATCTAAAATCGGAAGAAGAATTGCAGCCTTCACTGGAAAAATTAGCTGATATCGAGGGTGTGGAGTATGTCTTAGGACGGCATTGTGAAGATGATTTTGCAACCGCAGATATGGTAGTTAAAAACCCAGGAGTGCCCTGGACAAATTCATATATTCAATTAGCTTTGGAAAAAGGAGTGGCGGTAGAAATTGATTCCAGTTTGTTTTTCAAATTGTGCAAAAATAAAATTATTGGTGTGACAGGTACCCGCGGAAAAACCACCACCGCCTCTCTGATTTATGAAATATTGCGTGCAGCTGGAAAAAATCCTATTAAGGTAGGCATTGGACAAGTTTCAGTATTGGATAAATTAAATGATGTAAAGGATGATGCTATCGTTGTATTTGAGCTGTCCAGTTGGAGACTGAGTGCTTTGGGGCGCTACGGCCTGAGTCCGGAAATTGCAGTTTTGACTAATGTTTTTCAAGATCATCTGAATTATTATCGGGATATGGAAGAATATTTGGCAGACAAAAAATATATTTATAGTAGTCAAAAAACTACTGATTTTTGTGTGGTGAATTGGGATGATGAAAGATTGATGGGCTTGGATTCAGGCATAGGCTCACAGGTCATTGGATTTTCGCAGCACTCATTAGATCAGGATCGGGCGGTTTATGTGGAGCAGGGTGCTATATATTCCAGGCATGAAGGAAATATGGAAAAGATTATTGATTTAGCAGAAATAAAAATTAAAGGTGCGCATAATATCAGCAACATTTTGGCTAGCGTTGGGGTGGCTCAGGCTCTCCATATTGACGCACAGACGATTAGGAAGGGCATCTTGGCTTTTACTGGTTTGCCACATCGTTTGGAGTTTGTGCGTGAATTGGATGGGGTGAAGTATTATAACGATACTGCAGCTACTTCACCAGATGGAGCTATTTCTGGCATCCAGTCATTCACGGAGTCAATTGTATTGATTTCCGGTGGTTCGGATAAGAATTTAGTGATGACCGAGTTGGCGCAGGTTATTAAAGAAAAAATTCAAAAAATAGTTTTTCTCCAAGGTGCCGGTACGGATAAAATTATTAGCGCATTGCGAGCTGGTGGCAGAAATGAGGAGTTCCAAGTTGTGGATTCTATGGATGCAGCGGTGGCACGAGCGAAGGAAATAGCGGTTAGTGGGGAAGTGATCTTGCTTTCTCCCGGGACAGCTAGCTTCGGTCTTTTCCTGAATGAATTTGACAGAGGGGACAAGTTTAAAAAAATTGTTAAAGAATTGTCTTAGTCAAGATTTTATTCCTAGGTGTAAAGAGGAAATGAAAATGTCCGCTTTTGCGGGAAATGAAAATGTCCGGTTTGGACATTTTTGTTAATGATTAGCGTATTGGTACTTTCTCCATGGATGATTGGCAGCT
>JBAZXY010000129.1:3539-4117 GCA_041659585.1 Parcubacteria group bacterium
GTGGTTGTCCATTGAGTTAGTATTAGGGGTTAACCTAATATCATAACTCTTTAAAGCGGACATTTCTACTTCCCGCTAACCAGACATTATCATTTCCGTGTAACAGATTTTATTCCTAGGTAGATTTTGATAGGGATTTTTGGGCATATTTCTCTAGGAAAAATGGGGTATAGGGTTGACTATAGACAAATATTTTATATCTGTTATAATAAATTACAGTTTTTAGAAAGTGATTTTTTGGTCACTGGCAATTCTAAAAGCAGAAGTAAGATAGAAGTTATGGGCCCTTAGCTCAGTTTCCTCCAGAGGCGGACAATGGGCTAGCGTGCCGCAGCAATTTTAAAAACAGAAGTAGGGTAAAAGTTATGGGCCCTTAGCTCAGTTGGCTAGAGCGCCTCGTTTGCACCGAGGAGGTCGGGAGTTCGAATCCCCCAGGGTCCACACAATATTTCCGCTATAGGCGGACAACATAATTCATATAACATATAGCATATAACAAGAACTATCCTGTTACATGCTATATGTTATAGGATATAGAAAAGCAGTTCACAATAAAATGTAGGGCGTATAGCTCAGTT
>JBAZXY010000130.1:0-4112 GCA_041659585.1 Parcubacteria group bacterium
AGCCCTTGCCAATATTTCAGCATCATCCTCGTCTGCGCCGTTATTTTTGTTTTTTACATTATCTATTTGCTATTTCTTTTTTAAAGTTAGATCTACAAAGCAAATAAATTCTCTCTTCCGATAGTTCCAATATCAATTCTTGGAGTCTCTAAGGTAGCCCGCTTTTTAATATCATTGGCAATACTCATATCAAACTTGCTTTGAGCAAAAAATTCATCCCGCACCGCAACTACCGTAGCTGCTTTCTCAAAATAATTAAATTTTACTCGTAAAGTAGCTTTTAATAAACCTACTTCATCGCTACTTATTTTTAATACCGTCATCTCATTAAGCCTATTAATGGTGTCCAAGGAAAAAATAAATTGCCTCAACTGAGCATAATTACCACTAATTGTGATTTCCGTCATAAAACCCTTAATCGGATCGATTACCGTAGGAACAACGTTTCCAGAAGCATCATATACCACTTGAGTCTCGCTAATATTTGCAGCTTCCTCCATCTTCATGCCATCCAAGGCAACACCCGATGTTCCAGCAATGGCATTAATACTGACTACCACATCCTCATCTTGCTTTTTTTCAGGCAAATATTTCACTAGAATATTTTGCTCTTCTGAATTATTATTCAAATCTTGCACTAAGCTAGCCGCATTAGCCTCCTTCTGGACGACTCCAGCTAGTTTTTCTTTAGCATCAGCTAGTTTTTTCTGAGTATCCATAATCCCTCCCGCACCAGAATATTTAGGTATGATCACCCAGATAGCAAAATATAGCAGAGTGACGACAATGGCAGGGAAGATTAGAATTTTTAATTTCATATATTTATTAACTCCTCAAGGAGTAGATTAAACAACTTATTTATTTACAATTTCAATAGAAAATTCAAAGCCACCCTTGTCACTAGCTTTTGTGTTTTGCAGGGTAACGCTGGAAAAATATTCCAAACTTTTAAAACTAGCTATCTGCTTAGCGATAACTTCATGATTCTCGGCTACACAGTTCAACTTAATCATTTTAGTGCTCTTATCAAAATCATAAGAAGAAACATATGCCCCTGCCACTAGATATTTTTCTACGTTCCGCATAGCATCTGTCACTGCATTCCTTTGTGTTGCCAAATCATTCAGGGAAAAAATCCTGCTCTGAAAATCAATAACATCTTTATTTCTTCCCTCAGTCAATC
The DNA here is from genome assembly GCA_041659585.1 of Parcubacteria group bacterium. Classification (GTDB taxonomy): domain Bacteria; phylum Patescibacteriota; class Minisyncoccia; order Moranbacterales; family UBA2206; genus UBA8518. The sequence continues at coordinate 1,184 of JBAZXY010000130.1, forward strand.
CGGCATATCTAGCTTGATAATCACTTTCTGTTAATTTAACCTGCTTATCTAAGCTACTCTGCCAGAAAGACAATGCTATGGTGATGATCACCGCCACAACTAAAAATATTATCCCAACTAAGGCAGCCGTATTCAATACAGGCTTCTTCTTAGTGCCCCCGTTCGCTTGATTTGTTGCCAAGTTTATATTAGCCATAATTATTTTTTAAATTTATTTAGATAGCTGCTTATTTTTTAAGATATTTATCAAAACCGCTTAAAGCTAACCCGATAGCCACTGAAAAATAGCTTCCTAATTCAGCCGTTTGCGGTTGCAATCGTTTGTCATAATCCACCCGACTCAATGGATTACCAATAATCGTTTTAATATTCAAAGTTTTAGAAAAATATTCATCTAATCCGCTAAATCTAGCTGTTCCTCCGGAAAGAATAATACCATCCAGGGCAGCCTCATCACCATCCTTATAATATGCCTTAATTACTCGAACAACCTCACCAATAATCAAATCAATGACGGGAAACTTTACATTTGATTCAGCTGAAAGAAAATTATTGTCTGACACTTTTAATTTTTCCGCCCTTTCATTATCCACATTAATACTGCGCGCAATCACTTTGGTAATATCCCTTCCGCCAGCATCCATATTCCGATTAGCCTTAATCACTCCTTTTTCCACCAGGATAATATTGCAAATTCTCGATCCAATATCTACGATAACGAAGTTTCCTTGATCATTACCAATCAGCGAACGCACCAAAGAGAAGCTTTCTATTTCAATAGCATTCAATTTCAACTTAGCATCTATGGCTAGCTGCTCATATTTAGCCACCTTATTTTTTGGAGCCGCTACCAAAAGAACCTCCAATCTATTTTCCCCTACTCCTTTTTCCTTCTCTTCTAGTTTTTTTTCCTCCCCAGCGTCCTTCCTATTAAGCAATCGAGTAGATACATCCTTTTTAACAACGTCCCAGCTCAAAATAACATCATCCAGCGACATCGGGATATATTTTCTGGCCTCAAATCGAATAGCCTGGTCAAGCTCGCTCTTTTCTATATTAGGAAACTCAATAAGGGTTATGAGTCCGCCAAAAGCAGGGATAGAAAAAATAGCTTCTCGAGAAGAAAAGTGTCCCTCCTTTATCATCCTTTTTAGATATTCAGGCAAAGCTACTTCAAAATAGGATTCCTTAATACCTCGATCATCCAAGAGATTATCGATAGGCATCCAAGCATAGTTAACTAAAATAGGTTTATTTCCACTCATTTTCAATTCAACAATCTTCACGCTAGATGTGCCGACATCGATACCAATAAATTGTTTCTCGCCAAAGCCAAACATGTATTTATTTTTTATTTTATAATTCCTTTATTACTTACTATCATTATACCATAAATTTTAAAAAAATAATATCCCATAGGACCAAGTTATCCACAGCTCCCAAGCGGTCCATTTTATATTTGACACAACACTCTTTTAAAAATACACTTATATAGATAAATATTTGTTATAAAACTATGCCAAATTCTATTTCTGCACGAATCCAAAAAGCCACTAGTCAGAAGCTTACTAACCATGCCAAACAAGCTCTTTTGGAAGCTGATCGCTTGGCAAAGAAATTTAACTACCCGAATGTGGATGTCTTGCACCTTCTATATGCTATCTATTTGGAACATGGCAGCTTAGGAAGCAATATCTTGAAGGATATTGGCGTGACTGAAAAAAGTTTTACTAAGTTACTTACTCTACAATCTTTAGCCAAGAAACCCACCACACCAGAAAATGTTATGGGTCAAATAATGACTCGAGCTTATGCCATTGCTAAAGAATTTCATTATGCTTATGTCGGCACAGAGCATCTGGTTTATGCGCTCATCCAATCCCCTACCCAGGAAATCATACAGCTGCTCCCCAAGAGCAATTTAAAAAGCATCACTAAAACTATTCATTCCTTTTTTGATCCCAATCAATTCTCCAATATTCCCAAAATTTTTGATATCCCTGAAATTGTTGCCAGAAAGAAGTCTCATAAGAAATCTTCGACTACGCCTTTTATTGATAAGTTTTGCCTCAACATCAATCAAGAAGCATCTGAAAAAAATGAGGTTATCATCGGCAGGGAGCGAGAGATTTCGCGCATAGTCAACATCCTCGGACGTAAAAATAAAAATAATCCGCTCCTCATCGGAGAGCCTGGCGTAGGAAAAACCGCCCTGGTTTCCGGCTTGGCACAGCTACTCAATTCCTCCAAGGTCCCTCACGCCCTCTACCGCAAAAAAATTATGGGATTAGATATAGCACAACTTGTTGCTGGCACTGGCTTTCGTGGAGAATTTGAAAGTCGCCTCAAAGAAATCCTCAAGGAAGCAGCGAAGAATAAAAACATCGTCCTTTTTATTGATGAGCTCCACACTATCGTCGGAGCCGGCAATATCCCTGGTAGCTTGGATCTGGCTAACATCCTCAAGCCTGCCCTAGCGCGAGGCGAGGTGCAAATTATCGGAGCCACCACCTTTGCCGAATATAAAAAATACATTGAAAAAGACGTGGCCCTGGAGCGTCGCTTCCAGCCAGTGTCCATCGGAGAACCTACCGCTGCAGAAACTAAAAAGATCCTTCTAGGCATTCGCCAGAATTATGAAAATTTTCATGACGTGCTCATTACTGATGCTGCCATTGATAGTGCTATTGAACTCAGTGTACGCTATATTCAAAATAGATTTCTGCCTGATAAAGTCATTGACGTGATTGATGAAACAGCTTCACACATCCAATCCCAACATAATGTCTCTGATTTTTTACGTGGCATTGCTCAGCTGGAAGATCAGCGAACTCTGCTTATTAAGGAAAAAGAAGCATCGGTAGCACTCGAAGACTATACTCAGGCGATTGTTTTGCGTGAAAAGGAAAAAGACTTAGAAAGCCAAATC
>JBAZXY010000131.1:0-4055 GCA_041659585.1 Parcubacteria group bacterium
ACGGATATTTTTCTCAAACTGAAAAAGAATGGTGCGAGCAATAGCACCTTCGTCGGTGCCTATGTTATACTGGACCTAGTTGCTCAAAAATAATTTCTTGCGTAATAATAAATTTAGATGAGGTTAGCAGATTGGAAAACAAAATTTTTTCACCCCGGCTCTTTCGCTAAGAACAGTGCCATCCTTTTTGTAGGCACCATGCTGGTGAGCGTCTTGAATTATGCTTTCCATTTGATTATCGGGAGAGTGGTGAGTGCCGAGATCTATGGAGAGGCGGAAGCTATCATTTCTATTATCAATATCATTTCTGTGCCGGCCACAACTTTGGCTATGGTAGCTACCAAGTATGCAGCTGCTTGCAATGCTGATGGCAATCATGTGGGCAGTTATGAGATATTTCAATATCTCAATAAAAAAGTTTTGCGCTATGGCCTGCCCATTTTTCTCGGCATGGTCATCAGCACGCCTTGGGTGGGAAGTTTTTTGAACATCGAAAACAACATCGCTTTGCTGCTATTGTGGATAGCCATGCTGTTGTCTTTTTTTTCGGCCATCACTTCCGGCATTCTGCGCGGTTGGCAAAAGTTTGGCGATATCAACAAGGCCAGTTTTTGGGGTGTGGCAGTTAAATTAGTCGCTGGTATTTTTCTAGTGAAAATTGGTCTTGCTTTGAATGGCATTGTGGCCAGCTTCGTGCTGGGAGCGGGAGCGACCTATGTGGCTACTATTATCGCTCTTCGGTTTGGTCACATAAAAAAGGCGCTAGGCGGTGAAGCGACTTGTGCTAACACGGTTGATTTTGGAGCGCTCAAGCGGTATGTCATACCTGTTTTTATAGGCAATCTCGCTATTATTATTCTAGCTAACGGAGATATGGTGCTGGCCAAGCATAATCTGGACGCTCTGTCTGCCGGACAATATGGCGCTCTGACGGTGGTTTCCAAAATCATTTTTTTTGCCACGGGCATTTTGGCCAGTGTGCTTTTTTCTATGGCAGCCGAGAACAATCATCGCGGCCAATCATCGCGTAAAATTTTGCTATTGGCGTTGGGAGGCGTGCTAGGAGCTTCTCTTCTGGCCACGACGATCTATTTCAGTTATCCGGCGTTTATTCTCAGTTTGTTGTTCGGTCACAAATACCAGGCAGTCGCATCCTATCTAGGCTGGTTTGCTGTGGCTGTCACCTTGTTTTCTTTGGCCAACGTGATGTTTCAATATTTGATTTCTATTCATCGGACCAGAATAGCCTACGCCATGTTGGGAGTGGCTGGCGGGATGACAGGAATGATTTTTTTCTATGGAGAAACTATCAGCAGTATATTGACGATAGTGATTGGCGCCCAAGCTCTGGCCGTGGTGCTGGGGGTGGGTTTTTTGTGGGCCGGGCCGGGCAAATAAAATGATGAAAAGCTAAAGATAATAAACAAGAAAAAAGTATGAAAATTTTGTGGTTTACTTGGAAAGACTTGAAAAATCCCTATGCCGGGGGAGCAGAAGTGGTCAATGAGCAATTGGCCAAACGCTTGGCGGCCGACGGGCATGAAGTGTTGTTTTTGGTGCGCGGTTTTGCTGGCGGGAAGCAGGAAGAGATGGTGGATGGCTACAAGATTGTGCGTCTGGGAAATTATCATACGGTCTATTGGGAAGCCTATCGATATTATCAAAAAAATTTGCGCGGCTGGGCGGATCTAGTGATTGAAGAGGTGAACACTATTCCGTTTTTTTGCAACTTCTACGTCCAGGAAAAAAGCGTCTTGTTTTTCCATCAGCTGTGCCGGGAAATCTGGTTCTATGAGATGGGCTTCTGGAAAGGTCTGGTTGGTTATGTGGCGGAATTTTTTTATCTGTGGTTGCTAGGCCATCGAGAGGTGATTACGGTTTCAGCCAGTACGAAAAAAGATTTGCAATGGTGTGGCTTTCGCCAGCAGAAGATTCACATCATCAGTGAAGGTTTGGAAATGGCGCCCTTGGCGGATTTGAGTGCGGTGGAAAAATTTCCTCAACCCACCCTGTTGAGCTTGGGGGCTCTGCGACCCATGAAACGCACCGATCATATCGTGCGGGCTTTTGAGCTGGCTAAAGCGCATTTGCCGGCCTTGCAGCTCATTGTGGCCGGTGACACTACCGGAAGTTTTGGCAATAGAATAAAAACGCTGATTGCCGCCTCGCCCTATCGGGATTCCATCCAGTTGTTGGGCCGGGTCACTCCGGAAAGAAGAAATGAATTGATGCAAAAATCCCATTTGTTGTGTGCGGCAGCCGTGCGGGAAGGGTGGGGGTTGATTGTCACCGAAGCCAATTCGCAAGGCACGCCGGCGGTGGTGTTTGACATTCATGGCTTGCGCGACAGTGTGAGAAACAATGTCACGGGCCTGATTTGTGAGAAAAACACCCCGGAAGGCATGAGTGCCAAGATCCAGGAGGCCTTGCAAAATCAGGCAGAATATGGGAAAATGAGGCTTGCCGCCTGGCAATGGAGCCAAGAAATAACTTTTGACAGAAGTTATCAAGATTTTAAAAACGTGTTAAGCAAATTGCAAGATTAGAAGGCAGGGTTAGTCAGATCTTGGGATGCAGGCAATGCTAAAAAGAACCTAATTTTTTTTGACATATTGAGAATATTATGACATGATAGTTTACAGTTGACTGTAAACTGTAAACTTTATGAAAACATCAGAGAAAATAATTGAATATTTGAAAATAAAAAAACAAGTTTCTACAAAGGAGCTGGTTGATTATCTTGGACTTAGCCGGATGGCTGTTTTCAATCAACTTAATAATCTTCTAGCTGATGGTCGGATAGTCAAAACGGGAAGGCCGCCGAAAGTTTTCTATGCATTGGCAGAAAAAAAAGTTTCATTGATCAAGGAAAATATCATAAATCAGAAAGCTAGCCAGGACATCGATGAAAACTATCTGATTATCACTCCGTCAGGAGAGCGCAAGGAAGGAGTGAATGGATTTGCCTATTGGTGTGAAAAGAACAATCTTCCGTTGGAAAAAACTGCTATGGAATATGGGGCAACCTTGGAAAAATACCATGCTTTCAAAAAAGACGGTTTGATCGATGGAATAGCTAAATTCCGCTCTACATTCCCGCAGCCCGCTCTAGACAGAGCTTTCTATATGGATTTCTATAGCATTGAAAGATTCGGGAAAACAAAACTAGGTCAGTTGCTTCTCTATGCAAAGCAAAGCCAGGATAGAAGGCTGATGAAGGAATTGGTGACAAATGTCCAGACAGTGGTGGATGGATTGGTGAAAAAATATGAGATTGATGCAGTGGGCTTTATTCCTCCGACGGTGAAAAGGGAAGTTCAATTTATGCGAGAGCTGGAGCGGGGCTTGAATTTGGCAGTCAAAAAAATTTCTATTGTGAAAATAAAATCAGATATAGTCGTTCCGCAAAAAACATTAAGCAAGCCTAGCGATAGGATTGAAAATGCGAGAAAGACTATTGTGGTGGATGAAAAAGGAGTCTATAATCGGATATTGTTAATTGATGATGCTGTCGGCTCAGGAGCGACTCTCAATGAAACTGCGGCGCAAATCAAAGAAAAAGGAATTGCCAAGGAGGTCATTGGTTTTTCGATTACTGGAAGTTTCAAGGGTTTTGATGTCATAAGTGAGGTTTAGGCAATGGAGCCAAGAAATCACCTTCGAAAAAAGTTACCAAGATTTTAAAGCGATTTTGAATTGACAATCGTCTATCAATCGTCTATAATACGTCTATTTTTCAGAGGGTAACGAGAGGTGCTACAGATGCGAAACGCGTCTCTTAAGGGTAATAATAGGCAATAAAAGTGCTGTTAGAACAGCAAAATTAGGTATTAAAATTGCTGTTTGTAATTAAAAAGGTTTACGATAGAGTGTCTATTGTTGCAGGGGATTGGGATAATTGTAACAAAATAATACAATAATGTCATAGAGATGATACAATTACACTTGCTTTTGTAATCAGAATAGATTACAATTGTAATCAGAATATAATATACTATGGATATATTTAAGATAACAAAATCGCAGACAAGAAAAGCCATTTTTGAGCTATATTT
>JBAZXY010000132.1:0-4051 GCA_041659585.1 Parcubacteria group bacterium
CCAGATCAAGTATGCTCCATGCCAAAAGCGCCAGCACTCCACCGGCCGCCAACCAGCCCAACTGTTTGGCGGTGAGAGGTCCGACAATTTTGTCTTCGATGTCGATAAATTGGGGGATGTTGAAAATCATGTGTCATATAACATATAGTATATATCATATAACCAGAATCATTTTATCCCGTGTTATATGTTACATGCTACATGCGTTTACTCTTGTCTTAAGTCTACCACATTTTGGCCAATCGGTCTTGGAGGTGTGGGTTTTTTTTGCAAAACAATGGTGTTGGCGCGGGTGACAGTTGTTTGACGGTCATCAGTCGGCAGGTTGGCCGGCGCAGCGGGGGTGGCAAAAGAAATTTTTCCTCGTGTGGGAGCGGCGTCTTCATAGGGCAGTTTTTGCGGAGAGGAGAAACTAAATCGATTAGTTGAGGGTTCCGGATTGTTTGTTTGCGAGGTGGGGGTTTGTGTCTTTGGACGGGTGATTTGACTAGCGATTGTGTTTGGTTTTTGATAGGCCGCAACTGGAGAAGTGATTGTTTTTTGTTTTTCGTCTTCCTCATAGAAACTGTTGCGCATTGGAGCAGTAGGGGGAGTGTTGACAGGTGCGGACGGAGTTTTGTGGGCAGTTGGCGCACTCATGATGGGAAAAACGATTTGTTTCAGATTTTTGTTGATGTTCAGTGGGGCGTTATCGTTAAAGGCGGTGAAAAGATAGGTTAATTTTTGGCGTGCAGCAGGGCTCAATCTTTCGGTGTTGGCGCTGTGAAACAGATAATTGCCGATTTCCACGGCGCTGTGTTTTTCATAGCCAAAATAGGAGGTGTAGTCAGCGAGCCAATTTTTGAGAGACGGTCGCACCGGGTCAGGAAAGTTGAGGATATGGATGCGCTCCGCGGTCAAGAGTTGTTCGCCGAGTTCCGGGATTTCCTTGAGGGCTTGGGAGAAAGGCACTTGCAAGATGGTTGGCGCGGCTTCTTTTTGCCAGCGATCAGTGGTTTTGGCAGCGGGCTCTCCGGCGGACAAGGCTTTGGCTTGGGAGAGGATTTGGGTGGTCAGTTCTTGGGCAATCTGGTCGCTGTCTGCGGAATCCAGAGCCAGATTTTTTTGCAGCAAGCTGGTCAAGGCGTCCCAGTTTTTGTTTTGACACAGATGCCACACAATTTGCGGCAAGGCGTTGCGTTGCTCAATGGAGAGCTGAAATTTTTTGCCCAAAGCGGTATAGAACAATGTGTGTTGAAAGGACAACAGAAAATTGAGCAGTTCCGCACTTATGCCGGAAATGGCGGCGGGAAAAATAGGCGCGTTGGCATAGCGTTGTTGCCATTTTTCCAGCAACTCTTTTTTGATTTCCTCGGTGCCTTCGGCAATACGTTGTTTTTCGGCGGCTAAATCATAGCCTGAAGAAGAAGCATTGCTTTGACGGAATTGATCGTAGTTGATTTTATTGGGAATGGTTGGCATTTGGTTTTTGTAATAAGATTAATCTGTTGGCAGTTGACTTTCCAGAATTACTAGAATTGAAACGCGATTTGGTTATCCTGAATATATCGCATGACGTTTTTCACGCGTTGTTGGTTTTGGGTTACGTTTTCTCCCAAATCATTATCCATGGCTTGGGCGATTTCAAGGATGTCCGCAACGCTATAATCACTCGAGCTCAGTTTGAGTAATTCTTTTTTATATTCAATGGGTGCATTTTTGGCAATGAATTCGATGTGTTTTTCGCTGAGTCCGGCAAAAATAAAGTCGGTGGAAAAACCAGGACTGTTTACTAAGAGGATTTCTTCTGTTTTTCTTGCTAGAATGGCATAGCATGCGTTCTTTTTTTCAAGTAGTGACTCACCCATAGTCAAAAGATGCGGCATGGTGATTTCTCGCATGATATCAAATTCTTCTAGTGAGCTAATGTTTTTTGGCATAACGGATTTGTATTTAGATATTTCTAGTTAGATAGTATCTATTTTTTCTGCTTCCTTGATAATATTTCTTGCTTTATCCATGTGAGCCTTCTTTTGTTGTTTGATATGTTTATCGCGAGCATCAATGAGTTTTTTCACTCTAAGTTCTTCTGCTTTTATTTCAGCAGGACTCATGCCTGGAAGTATCCTTTGATCATAATTTAGGTGATGTGTATTATTGTATTTTTCTGTTTCCTTATCTTCAATTTGCTTTTCATAATCACCTCGTGAGATTGCTTGTTTAATTTCTCCAGCACTCTCTTTCTTTTGCTTGTCGTCCATTGTGGTGATATCCATGCTATGAATATCATCGTATAGTTGCGACGTACTTGTTCCTTCATGTGCCTCGGATGCGTTTTTAATATCTTCTTTGTTTTTCTCGCCCTTCCTCTTATTATATCTATCTTTTGCTTTTTTATCTCCCTTTAGGCCAGCTGCCTTATCTTGTTTGTCATTGCGATTATTTCCAAATTCACTGCCCCATGTTTTTTTGTCCATCTCATCACTTCTTTTCTTTCTGGCAGCTAAATAACCATCAAAATTCTTTTTAGCTTTATTGTAGCCACTAAATTTCTTGCCAGCTCCCTTCATAAGCCCCTGCGCCTTGCCCATAACAGCTCCAGCGCCGTCAATACCCTTAATCGCCATCCCTATCCCCATCCATAGAATAACAATAGGGATAATAAATTGCGTGCCACTTACTTCGACTTTTTCTGTAGCAACAGTAACCGAGCTTACTTCAAATGTTGCTGACATTAGCCTCATGGATAGCAGTAGGACGAAAGCAATAATCGGTCCTGCCATAGCATATTTGAATAGATGGTCCCACCAGCCTCCATCCTTGTTGACTATTTTTCCAATAAATCCAATAGGAGATAATATAAGTAAGATAGCTAGTGCTATGGTACGTATCAGGAGTATTATCCCAATAGCCAGAATCGTTATGGCAACGATGAAAATAAAAATCATCAACATGAGCATCGTTGATATATCACTATCACCATCTACAGTTTTAATATAATTCGTGATGCCGGCAAATGGACTTCCTGGGGTTGTCATCATGGAAACAGACGGGGAGTCTTTAAATGTATATTGGAGAGTGGTATACATTAGGCTATTACTGAAATCAATAATAAAAAGTGTGATAGGATAACTGAAATTCACCAGGAGGGTCATAATCACTAGCCACATCAAAATGCTTTTATAATTATATTTGCTGTATTGAAAAACCGTGGCAAAAGCAGAAAAAAGCAATATCATAATAATAAACATATTTAAAAGATCACGCACTAATCCCCATGTGGTGAGGATAGCGGGGTCTTTTAGCATTGTGGTGACAAAACCGGAATCTGTCATCACATCAAGTAACTTAATGGCAATTGCTAATAGTATGCCTTCGAATTTTAATATGATAGCAAGGATTCCATTGAATGGATGTGCCAAAAAAGCTCCTAATTTCCCCCATGTGCCATCTGCTGCAAAGGCTATGTGAGTGGACAGCAAAAAACCAGCCGAAACTAATAAGAGCACTAAAAGAAGAGGATATATTTTATTGTGGCGTTTTATTTTCAAATTTTTTTCTTGGATATAATGAAATTCAAAATAAGCAGGGCATAATCGCTATGGACTATTGAGTGTCTGGATTGACCCAAGGCTCAGCGGTGGTGCCACCATTGCCATATTGTTCTGCGGGTGTTTGATTGAGCAGGCCATTGGTTTTGTTATTGATTTCTTTCTGGATGTTTTCTTGCATTTTTCCGATGCCGTTTTGGATGGTTTGTGAAATGGCTTGCATGGCAATGCTGCTCACCACTTCGCCGATGCTGTTGGCTCCAGCGATGGTTTTGTTGCCCAAATCCTGAGAGTTGGCCATTTGTGAGGCAATGAGCGCTCCCGGCGTGATGGTTTGTCCATCCACTTCAGTGCCTTTATATCCTTGGCCGGCGATGGCTTTGACGAGTGCTGCTTGCTGTTCCTTTTCTAAATTAGCTTGATATTTTTCTTGAACATCAAGATCATAGGCCCAGGGATTGTTGGTGCCGGAAATGTACGTATTGAAATTATCCAGATTGCCTTCACTGAAGAGATTTTGT
>JBAZXY010000133.1:0-3982 GCA_041659585.1 Parcubacteria group bacterium
CCGGCCTGCCAGTTATTTCCGAAAGAATTTTAGCCGTACATTCGGCGTATTTGATTGCGCCATTTTCCGGACCAATGATTATTTCAATATTGTAGCTGGCAAAATCCTCCGCGATGCCGCGACAAATTTCTTGCATCGCCGCTTCGTCATTCTGCCAAAGCAGATCTTTGGCTACATAATACAAGCTATCCGCTCCGCCTTGCAATCTGAAATGTCCAGCCAACAAAGCTCCTGCTCTTTGGAAAAGTTCAATCCCTCTTTGATTTCCGACTCCCATCATTCCTCCTTATTTTTCTCTTTTTAGATTAAAGTCAGATATTTTTTGCATCATTAGTATAATACAAAAATTACGGAATCATATCCAACAAGTTTCAGAAGCTGGTTTTTCTTTTTTTGGTAAGGAGTTGATAATATCCATACGGATTTCCTCAATAACTTTTTGGCGGGTTCTGCCACCTTCAGGATTTCGAATCGGGCGACCGATAACCAGATACTTGACGCCATTTAGCACAGCCTCTCCCGGAGACAAAGTGCGTCCTTGATCATCCGGTGGTGAATAAGGCATTCGGATGCCAGGGGAATATAAGTCAATGCTTGGCCATCGGGCGTGAATCGCCGCTGACTCTCTAGCCGAAGACAAAAGTATATCTACTCCTGCCATCACAGATGCATGCGACCAATTCATCACTATTTCAGTAATCGCCTCTTGTTGATGTTCCTCACTCATTTCAGCAAGAATCATCGCCTGCTCATCTTCATTCAATAAAAGGAATTTAGCTGGACAAATTTGCAATTCCACCAGATGTGCCAATTTCAAGCTGGTTAGCACAGTGACTGCAATCACTTTCGGCCTTTCAATGCCCAGCTCTCTGGCCATGCTGTCCGCACCCTCCATCGCTGCCTCCATCATCGGGCGCCCCCCGCAAGCCATCACGTTAAAAGAATCTACACCGTGTTTGGTAATCGCCTTGGCTGCCTCCCGGATGGTTTCCGGAATATCAATCAGCTTCCCGTCAAAAAAAGGCATTTTGCCAAACTCCTTAATAACAGCAATCGCGGCCGGAGTCCCGACAGAATGAATCAGCTTGTGACCAATTTTTGGCACATCAATAAACTCACCCACATCATGCATTAACTCACGCGCCTCTTCCAAGCTTGTGACATCCACTGGAAAAACAATTTTTACATCCTCTGGCTTCGTCAATTTTTCTTCCTTCATTACAACTTCTCCCATTTAAGATTGCGCGATTCATTTCGCCTGACCAAAACTAACAGTTTACCCCTATTAAATCCTAAAAATTTAAAGAACCAACCCGCCAAGAGCAGGTTTATTATTGTAACAAATAGCTGTAAAATAGCAAGTCATAGGCTTTTTGTATCCACATTAAAGACCATTTATGTTATGCTTAGAATATGAGTGAGAAAATAGAAAAAGTTATTATCGAAGTGGCACCCCTGACCAGAATCCCCCTTTCCCGGAACCAGTCTTTTTCCTATTTATCAGACACCCCTATCGCGCCCGGAACATTGGTGTCAGTGCCACTTTTTAAACGCAATGTGGAGGGCGTAGTACTCTCTCATAAACCGGATTTTGCTCGATTGGGCAATATTGAGTTGCGTCCGGTGGGCGCCATTTTGGAAGAATCCTTTTTGGATAATAAACAACTGGCGCTAGCTGACTTCATTGCTCAATACTATTTTTCTTCCTTGGGCATCGTGCTCAAGTCTTTCATCCCCAAACGGGTGAAAGCCCGGAATATAAAACATGTAACATACAACACACCACCTACGGAAAACATCATTTTGACTTCTGAACAAAAAGAAGCTGTAAACACAATCACCAAAAAAGTTGATTGTAAATTGCCCGCCTCGGATCGACGAGCGGTCGTCTCCGCGAGTCGAGACGGGAAAATTAAAAATTTAAAATTCCTCTTATACGGTCCTGCCGGTGCCGGCAAAACCGAAGTGTACATCGAAGCTATTAAGCGACTGTGCACCAACAAACAAGCTCTTATCCTCCTGCCAGAACTCACCCTCACGCCTCAAGCCTTGGAACGCTATGGAAGGCATTTTGCCGCGCATGAAATCGCTGTCCTCACGAGTAACCTATCCAAAGGAGCTTATTATGCCCAGTGGCAAAAAATCCGCTCTGGAGAAATCAAGATCATTATTGGTACCCGTATGGCAGTGTTTGCCCCTTTTCAAGAATTAGGCCTGATTGTGGTAGATGAGGAGCAGGATATTTCTCATAAGCAATGGGAGATGACTCCCCGCTACGATGCCCGCCGAGTGGCGGAAGAGTTGGCCACACTGCATCATTGCCAACTTATTTTTGGCTCCGCTACGCCCAGCCTGGAAGCCTATCACCAAACGCTCACGGGAGAAGCGCAGCTGGTGGAAATCCCCCATCTGGAAATTCCGGGTGCCCCCAAGAAAGATTATGTCGGACCCCAAATTGAGCTGGTGGATATGCGCAAGGAACGCTGGAAAACTGGCGGGCCCTTCGGCAAGATCATCAACAGCTCCCCGATTTCCAAAAAATTGCAGAGTGAAATTGCTTATGCTCTCAAAAATAAATTACAAATTATTTTATTTATTAACCGTCAAGGGATGAGCACTTTTTCCTTGTGCACCGGGTGCAAGAATGTCCTGCGTTGCCCAACCTGTGAACGAGCCCTGGTCTATGACAACAGTGGTGTGTATAAATGCTCCCAGTGCCAATTTCAAACATCCATCACTGCCAAATGCCCCAAATGTGGCGGCCTTGAGTTCAAAAATGTCGGTCTGGGCACCCAAAAAATCGAGCGAGAAGTGGCTGGTTTTTTTCCGCAAGCTACCATTGCGCGCGTGGACAGTCAAACCATGCAACATCCATTGGCACAGGAAAAAATTTATGCTGATTTTTCCGCAGGCAAAATTGACATCCTAGTCGGCACCCAGATGTTGACCAAGGGCTGGGATTTGCCAAACGTGGCTTTAATTGGTATTATTGATGCAGATAATATGCTATCGCTGCCTGATTTTTCCACTAATGTGCGTGCTTTTCAAAACATTGTGCAAGTTGCAGGCAGATCCAATCGACCACACGCCAAATGGCGCGGCATGGTTCTCATTCAAACCTATAACCCTCAGCAAGGCATATTTAATTTTATTGCTGCCAGGGACTTCAAGGCTTTTTTTACTAAAGAAATAGCCGAGAGAGAAGCGCTTCATCTGCCACCCTTTGGCAAACTGATCAAACTCATCTTTCAGGATTACGACTCGACTAAAGTAGCAGCGCAAGCTGAGCAAATCTATGCCAAATTAGAGGCAATCCAAGAAAACACCGCTATGCGCGTGAGTGAACCGCAGGATTGTTATATTCCAAATATACGAGGGCGTTATCGCAAACAAATCATTTTGAAATTAAAAAATAAACTATTAGCACCTGCTATACGTGACATTCTTTCTTCCTTGCCAGCTGGTTGGTTGATTGATGTGGATCCTATAAGCATAATCTAGAAAAAACATGGCCGAATTAACCATTATTACTTATCCCAATCCTATTTTGCGTCAAAAGACACAGGCAATTTTAGACGTGAAAAAACCGGCTATGCAAAAACTGATTAAAGATATGCTAGAAACCATGGAAAAAAACAATGGTGTTGGCTTGGCTGCTCCACAAGTGGGTCAATCTTTGCGCCTGTGTGTCATTCGCGTAGAAGAAGTTACTTATATCTTGGCTAATCCCCGCATCACCTATACCTCTCGCAAAAAAGAGGTAGATATTGAAGGCTGTCTTTCCTTTCCGGAAAAATTCATTGCTATTCAAAGATCTGAACAGGTGCGCATCAAAGCTCTCAATGAATTAGGTGAGGAAGTTATTATTAAAGCCAAAGGACTATTGTCACGAGCCCTGCAGCACGAAATTGACCATCTGGATGGCACAGTTTTTATTGACCGGGATAATAAAAGCAAAAAAAATAAGCTTACAAAATTAGCT
>JBAZXY010000134.1:0-3973 GCA_041659585.1 Parcubacteria group bacterium
GACAACTTTTTTTTATATAATCCAATGTTATTTTTTCACAAAGGGACTTGTCTTTATTTTTTCCTACAATATCCCGATAACAAGTTGACTTAAATGGATCCTTCTCTATTTTTTCACACAGAACAGGATTGACCGTATCTCTCGCAACGTTCAAATAGCAAGGATCCTTCTCCTTTAGCACATGATTCTGGGTCTGAATTTTTCATCCCCTCCCCAGCATCACAAAGTTGATTGCAATATTTATTCATCTCCTCTTCTGGCTTTGCGTCATTATCCTTATTCGCCTTCCAAAGCATCACGCACCCACTAATACATTCCTTTCTGGACCCGCGAGTAGCGGCATTCCCTGTGCTATTTTTCAAATCATCAACCGTTTCTCCTACAACGGCTTTTTCACCAGAGGAACAACCCGAGAGAATGATTGCAAAAGAAAAAGCCATTACCACTCCTAATATTTTTTCATAGCTTCTGATATTTTTAAAAGATTATCCCTGCGTCCATTATATAATATTTTTACAACCTCACCTTAGTTTATTACAACAAAAAAAGACCATCCTGAAAAGGTAGTCTTTTTTGTTTTTTTCGTGGCTCCGAGCACTGGAAGAAGTTCGAACCTCATTGAAAAAAGAAAATAGCCCAGCATTTGAACATAGAAAACATAACTAGGCCTCTGTTTGGGCTTGTGTGCAATTTTAATCAAGAGTGCGCCTGCTTATCGCCTTTGCGACGACTGGGCGTGCGCTTAGCCAAATCCGGCACGCCAGGGCCCGGGGATATTACACTCGTTGCTTTCACATTGGGCAATTTCCTAATCAATCTAGCCATTGGTACGCCTGTTTCTTTGTGCTCCTTATAAAGATTTGCAATATCTGTGCCCGATATGGTTGTGCCTGGTGCTGCCTCAACCAAAGTAGATGTATGTAATTGAGCATCATCGTAATTTTCAGCTCTAATCATTTGATCTAAAAGCTCATCCGGAGAAAAGTTATCTAATAATTCCTGCATCCCAGCCCCATGAATGTGCTTGTAGGCAAGCTTTGATATTTTTCCTTCACTTATAGAAAAACCAAAAAAATCTTCATCATTGAACGGAATATGAAAGCCCCCATAATTTATAACGACTCTGTCGTCTATTTTCATTTGAAAATGGTAGTGTGGTATTTTTCCCTCATGCTTATCCTTATGTCCGCGATAATCTGATTCAGAACAAGAAAATGACCATTCTAGGTTTTTATATCGAATTGTTAACTCAATTTTTTTTGAAGATGTTTTTTCCTCGACTAGATCATTTATATTTTTTAATGGCACATCGGCATTTGCCACCCACCTAAGATAAGCCTCCATTCGATGAAAACAGTACTTTTCAAACAACAACGGGAAATGTCTTTTTTTGAAGCCTTTGGTTTTTAGCAACCAATGTAAGCATGGCTTTTTTTCACTAAATTGAGTTATGGGATAACCACAAAGACTGCATTCCCCAATTGCCAATGCATCCCTCAACGCAATAAAATCAGCCTCAGTTTTAACTGCCTCTTTTTTATTTCTTTCGCTAAGCTCCTCATCACTAATGCTTTCTAGGAACTTATTGAGTTCAGCGTTTCTTTTTTCAATCTCAGCTATGTCCATTGTTATTTCTTTATGACATCCTCAATTCCAACTTTTCCCTTACCTTCTCCCATTTTGAATATTTAGAGCCTAATAGTTTAAAGAATATCTTGTCATGATTTTTGTGCTTCATATGGTAGAGCCGGCGTACAATACTGAGGAGAATTTTAACCGATTCCAGCACTGCAATTAGGCTTTATCAAATCTTACTCCAAAATAACTAGCCAGCAAATCTGCGGCCTGATCCTTTGTGGTGTGAATAATCTTGGCCTCGCCGTTTGCATTTACTGACGCTTCCAAAACCCAGTCAGTCTGGTCACCTTTGATAATCTTAAAAATATACAAGAATCCCCCTATTAAAAATGAGTAGCCTATCCTTTGATCTAGTCTGATTTTTCTTGGCTCAGCGACAAGCTCCTTGGGCAGGTCCTGCTTTCTATAAGAAGTTATAATGCATGGAAAATCTCCGCCTAAACATGGGTCTCCATCTAATATCATTTTTCTCATCACATCTTCGTATGGACCAAGTTGAACTTTTCCAAAAAATGGCCTGGATGATATACTTGCTCTCCAAAGCAAGGAAAGTAAAAACAATTTGAATTTTTTATAATCAAGATTGGAAACTTGTGTAAATTCCAATCCATCAGGTTTTATATAATTTTTTGCATTTACATTAACTCTGCCACCAAATAAAACTTGTGAGGCATAGGTCTCGAAATTGCCTATAATTTCATTATCACATTTTTGGCAAAGTATTTGAGATTCATATTCACTGCTTGGCACTGACATTTTAGAATTTGGGGTGTGAGTTGTGAATTTAATCATCCGATGTTTTTCATCGAATATTTCCTTATACATAAAATCAGGAATGATGTGGGATTTTTTCAATAACTCTTTTTCTTGTAAACAAAGTTTGCATTTCATAATATTGTAAAAGCATTTTTAACAAGGATCAGTCTGCCCTGCGTTCTCCATTTATATAGTCAGGCACATCCTTGTTCTTCGCTCTTATTGTTTCTTCTAGAATTACTATACTCTCCAAGAGTGGAATATCATTTTTTATTTGAGCAATACTCCTAGCTTTTTCTAAATATTTTTTCGCTTTACGGAATTCTCTCGCAAGTCTCAATTGGTTGGCTAGATTATAAAATGCATACGCTTGATTAGTTTGATTACCTAGTGATTCAAAAATTTGGCTGGCCCTCAGCAAGAGTGCTTCTGATTTCTTTATACATCTCCACGTCTCTCCATCGCCCTCAATAAACCTCATGTAAAAATCATCAAGATGAAATTTGTTCAAAAACAGATACAACTTAGGTTTTTTCATTTTTCTTATTTTTCCGGTTAAATACATACCGCCGTATATTTCGCCACTCATCATAAGAATATTCGCTAAAGCATCATGACGTTGTATTTTTTCAGCCATTTTTATTGCGTCATCAATAAGAATTTTAGACTGTTCTTCCAGCATTGCACCTTTTTTATCAAAAATGTCCGCCTTCTCCCTGTCTGATTCTAGCGAATAATTAAACCATCCCAAAGAAGAACTCAGCGAATGTTTTTCATAATTACATAAGGAAGCTTGCTCCTCTAAGCATTTAGCCTTAATGGACATTAGATATGCAACTGACCCATAGTCGTTGAGTTTTTTTCCAAGTGTTAATCCTTTGTCACAGACAGCAATGATTCGTGAATTATGGTCTACTGCATTTAGAAGAACAACTAAATAAAGAATGCTTTGCATTCTAATAGTGTTATCATTGGCCTTCTCGACAAGTTCATCAAAAATAACAGCAGATTTTTTCCTGCTCTCCTTTTCTTTGCTCATTAGCTGTATAGCCATTTTATATTTTTCTTTTTCTGTCATACTTTTTTTTCTTGAGAAATATTACAAGCCTGTCTAACACTCGCTTCTTGAAAACTCTGACTATAAAGACAGCGCTAAAAGGGTATCTACTAAACCACACGAGCTTTAGCCATGTTGTATGTGAAATAAAATATTTATAACAAGATGCCCTAGTCATTCTGTTTATATCTTCAACCATTGATTCCGTAGCAATCATATAACCCCTAATGCTACTCCATGTTAAACAAAGAGTGATGTATGGAGATAACGGCAAAGTAAGTTGAACTGCTTTTTGACCCAGTCCTGGACCATAAAAAGCCTGCCATTGAAGATCTGGATTAAATAGCGTGCATGGATCATCTGATGTGATAAATTTTCTTTTACGTGAAGGAGTACACAAAAAAGCCAACGACATGTTGAAAAGTATTTTAGATATTTCAGGTATACTATTAATCAATTCAGTTTTGTGAGCATTTTCTACATATTTTTTAGCCTCTAGTGATTTCAAAGGTGGAACTCCAT
>JBAZXY010000135.1:0-3951 GCA_041659585.1 Parcubacteria group bacterium
TGACTATATATTGCTAATAGTAAATATAAAATTATCGCATGGTGATATTTTTCAAGGAATTATTTAAACCTACTAAAGGCAAGCTATTGTTTGTGGTCGGTCTTTTTTTGATTATAGGGACTTTAAAAATTTTCACTTTGCAAAATTCCATAACAGGAATGGTGTATAAAAATTCCTTATTTCAGCAGTATCAATTTCAATATCAACACTTGAGTGCAAACTGGTATAATGAAGGGGATAAAGTCTATTGGTTTTATTTTTTGTTTTTGCATATAATTTTTTCGTATATTGCAGTTTGCCTTACGGCTTTTATTGTAAGGCGTTTACGGGGAAAATAATGTGGTAGTTTTGGGGGGGTAACTAAGATTTAAATAATAGTAAAGATGATCATGGGAGAGGGTGCTAGTGTTTTTCTTTTGCTTAACAAGGGGATATAATAAGAATATAATTTCTTTAAAATAAATTAATTTATGTTACCATCAATGAAAACAATCAGACCTGGAGTGGTGTCAGGAGATGATTTAAGATTACTTTTTACTATCGCAAAGGAACAGGGCTTTGCTATTCCTTCGATGAATGTGGTGGATTCCAACACTATTCATGCTGCGCTGGAGGCTGCTCATGTTGTTAACTCACCTATTATGATTCAGTTTTCTAACGGAGGGGCTATTTTTAATGCGGGTAAATCCTTGGATAATGCTGAGCAACAGGCAGCGGTTTTGGGCGCGGTTTTGGGCGCGCAACAGGTCCATGTTTTAGCGGAGGCTTATGGTATACCGGTGGTAGTGCATTCCGATCATGCAGCTAAAAAATTACTTCCATGGATTGATGGGTTATTAGAGGCAGGTGAGAAATATTTTGCTCAGTATGGAAAACCTCTATTTAGCTCTCATATGCTAGATCTCTCAGAAGAGCCTTTGGAAGAGAATATTGCCATTTGTAAGCATTATCTAGCTAGGATGAGTAAATTGGGAATGACCCTGGAAATAGAGTTGGGTATGACCGGTGGAGAAGAGGATGGGGTGGATAATTCAGAGACTGACAATACGAAGTTATACACCCAACCCAAAGACGTAGCATATGCATATGAACAGCTCTTGGCTATCAGCCCTAACTTCACTATTGCCGCTTCTTTCGGCAATGTGCACGGGGTATATAGGCCGGGAAACGTCAAATTGCAACCAATTATTCTGCATAACTCCCAGGTCTATATCCAGGATAAATTTCAAACGGCGGAACGGCCGGTAAATTTTGTTTTTCATGGCGGTTCTGGTTCTACTCAGGCAGAAATTCGTGAAGCTATTTCCTATGGCGTGGTCAAGATGAATATTGATACCGATACTCAGTGGGCTTTTTGGGATGGGGTGAGGGAGTTTTATCGACAAAATGAAGGATATCTACAGGCTCAGATTGGAAATCCGGAAGGAACGGATGCACCGAATAAAAAATTCTATGATCCTCGAGTATGGTTGCGAGCGGGGGAGCAAAGTTTGGTGCGGCGCTTGCAGGTGGCTTATGAAAATTTAAATTGCATAAATCGCTATATATAAAAGTCTAAGGGTAGAGATAAAAAAACAGTTCCATGTGAACTGTTTTTTGTGTAGACAGTTAGATTATTTTTTTGTAGACAATAACTAGTCCGAAAAATAATGCATTAAGCATTACAATAGTGGCCCCGGTGGGCAGATCGAGAAAGAAGGAATAGCTGATGCCCAGGAGCACAGACATGAGGGATGTAGCAGCGCTAATGTATAAAGTTGCTTTGAAACCTTTAGCAATTTGCAAGGCGGTGACAGCTGGAAAAATTAACAGTGCTGACACCAGCATGATACCAGCCATTTTAACTGATAAAATCACGGTGATAGCAGTGAGAATAGTGAGGAGGAGATTGATGAAATTAGTTTTGACACCGGTAGTTTTGGCATATTCTTCATCAAAAGTGGCAGAGAATAGATCCCAATAGAAAAAATAGACAGTAGCAAGTACTGCAAGCGAGAGGGTGATAGATAGGACAACCTCAGTATTGCTGATAGAAAGAATATTGCCAAAGAGGTAACTAAAAAGATCCACATTAAAACCATGAGAGAGGCTGGCGAGGATGATGCCGCTAGCAATGCCGACCGCAGAAACAATTCCGATAGCGGCATCGCCATACACTTTGGTTTTTTCACTGATTTTGAGAATCAAAACAGAGGCTAGGATAACCAAGGGGATAGCCACATAATAGGGATAGATACCCAAAAACAGTCCCAGGGCAATGGCGCCAAAACTCACGTGTGACAAACCATCGCCAATAAGGGACATCTTACGCAGCACTAAAAATAGGCCTAGGGCGGAGCAAATAATAGCCATAAACGAGCCGGCTAAAAAAGCTTTTTGAATGAAGGCATATTGGAGGAAATCAAATAATTCCATAGAAGTTTAGTTATGTTGATGACAAATTACATGTTGTTCATATTTTCCAAAATAAGAATTCATTTTTTCTGAGCGGCAAAAATCGGCAAAGTCTCCAAAATAAATTAATTCTTTGTCGATATATAATAATTTATTAGCATATTGTCCGATATAGCCGGTATCATGGGTGATAAGAATAATGGTGATATGATGCTCGCGGTTAAGGTGTTGAATAAGTTGAAAAAAAGATTCTCGCGATTCCGGATCCAGGGCGGTGGAAGGCTCATCAAAAATCAATACTTCCGGATTGGAAACCAAGGCGCGTGCCAAAAGCACCTTTTGTTGTTGTCCGCCGGAAAGTTCAGAAAACATCCTTTTTTTTAGAGGAAGAATGTCTAGGTCGGCCAGCACTACATCTGTCTGCATTCGATCTTTCGCAGTTAGTTTTTTCGGCCATTTTTTCTGGGCTAGTAGGCCAAGAGCAACAATTTCTGCCACGGTAGCTGGGAAAAGCGTGTTGATGGTAGAGTTTTTTTGTGGCAGATAGCCAATTTTTCCCCAGCTGGAAAAGGCGGATTGTTTTTTTCCGAAAATTTCAATGGTTCCTTGCGTAGCGGGAGTCAGGGCAAGAAGTGTTTTGACCAGGGTAGTTTTGCCAGCACCATTGGGTCCGGCCAAACCTACAAAATCACCTTGTGCAATAGTGAAGGAGATGTTATGCAGAACTTCGCTTTGACCATAGGAAACAGATAAATTGTCTGCTTTAATTATTTCTGACATAGTTATTTTTTACAATTAAGTCCTAGTGAAAGATTGGTTAAATTCTGTTCCATAATAGACAGGAAGGAAACCTGGTTTTCAAAATCAGCTTTGGTGAGGTTATGCGCTGCATTGAGAGGGAGCATTTGGGTGTGGGTTGCTGCAACTATGGTTTCCGCGATTTTGGGAGAGGCTAATTCTTCGTAGAAGATAGAGGAAATTTGTTGGTTTTGTATTTGAGCAATTAAATTAACTAGATCTTTAGCGGTGGGCTCAGCATCCGGAGACAGTCCTTGTGCTGCCAGATAGCGGAGATGATAGCGCTGAGCTAGATAACCAAAAGCATAGTGACCACCATAAACGATTTCTGTGGAGGAGCACTGGGAAAGGGTGGTTTTGTATCGTTCATCCATGGCGGACAGTTGACCTAGGTAGGTTGCCGCATTCTGTTGATAATAATTAGCATTGGATGGATCTTTTTCACTCATGGCTAAAGCAATGGTTTGGGTCATAGTTTTGGCATTATCAAAATCCAGCCAAATGTGGGGATCCATTGCTCCAGCTGGCTCATCTGCATCAACAAATATGCTAGGAGACAAAGTTATGCCTAAGCTGGCATTAACAACAGCTAATTTTTTATCAGTGGTTCCGGCAATGATTCCGTCTGCCCATGGTTCCATGAATTTTCCGGTATAAACAAACAAATCAGCTTGATTAATTTTGACTAGGTCGCTCGGCTTGGGCTCGAAAGCATGGGCTTCCACTCCCGGGGGAAGCAGCAAGGAAACACTCACTTTG
>JBAZXY010000136.1:0-3916 GCA_041659585.1 Parcubacteria group bacterium
TCCGTCCGGCGGAAGAGAAGAATTGGATGATATGGATGACATGGAAGTGCAGGAGGTGAAATCGGCGCCAGTGGAACGCAAGATTGTCAGGGAGCAAGATGTTTTCAATCGGACGACTGTTTCGGAGATAACCAGAAGCAGCGCTCCGGATAGGCGCATTTCTGAGGCGACAAGGACAGTCTCTCAGGCAACGAATGTCACTGAAGTGAAAAGGATCACGCCTCAGCCGGCAAAAAGCAGTGCGGTGGTGGTGGAAAAAAAGAGTGAAGCGCCCAAGGAGATGTTTTCCGCCGTTTGTTCGGTTTGTGAAGAGAATATCACCGTGCCTTTCAAGCCTGATCCGGCTCGTCCGGCATTCTGTCGCGAATGTTTGAAGGAGCACCAAAGAATGGTGGCGAGAAAAAAAGTGGAAGCGGAAAAACAAATCACACCCCCGAGCTATCCCTCTTCAAGTCCAGTCAAAATGGAGCCGGTAGTGGAGAAGAATACTCCCAATGAGCCGCAATTAGTGCAGCATGACGTGCCGGGAAAATCCATGAGTCTGTCGCAGATGACGCATATCGCTCCAAAAAAATTTAAACCGCAAAAAACCAAGCCTAATGTCGATCTGGCAGGCGTGCGGGCGCTTATTGATGAAACCAGGAAAGAAGAATAGACTTTATTTTTTAGAAAAAATAGTATAGACTGGCAGAGTAATATTTTTATTTTTATTTTTTTATGTTAGATATTAAATTTATTCGGGAAAATGCGGAGTTGATCAAAAAAACTATTCAAGACAAGAAAATTGATTTGGATTTGGATGCGCTTTTGACAGCGGATGAAAAGCGAGTGGTCCTGCTGCAGGAAATGGAAAGCTTGAGCGCGGAAAAAAACAAATTGAATGAAGAAATGAAAATAGCGACGGATAAAGTTCCGGTGATTGCACGCGGCAAAGAAGTTAAGGATAAAATGGCGAAAGTGGAGCCGGAGTACAGGGAGATAAAATACACCTTTGAAAGTTTAATGGTGAAAGTACCGGCGCCCTGTTCACCGGATACCCCGATCGGCATGAGCGAGGACGACAATGTAGAAGTCTATAACAGTAATAATATTCGGACGTTTGATTTTGTGCCCAAGGATCATATTCAGTTGGGACGTGATTTGGATATTTTGGATTTGGAGAAGGGCGCTAAGGTAGCCGGCTATCGAGGCTATTATGTAAAAAATGAAGGTGTTTCTTTGATGATGGGATTTATGATGTATGCTATTAACAAAATGATGACACGAGGTTATGCTCCAATGATTGTACCAACGCTGGTGAAGGAATTTTCTTTGTTCGGTAGCGGCTATTTCAAAGGCTTAGAATATAATCCGGAGGTGGATGAAATTTATCAAGTGGCCACTTCCGAAAAGGAAGCTACAGGTGAGGTAAGTAAGGATAAAAAATTTCTAGTGGGCACGGCGGAACCGTCGCTACTGGCCTATTATGCCGATGAAGTCTTGCAAGAGGATCAGTTGCCATTGCGCATGTGTGGCTATTCCCAATGCTATCGCAGTGAAATCGGCAGCTATGGAAAAGACACTCGTGGTTTTTATCGCGTACATGAGTTTATGAAGGTAGAGCAAGTGATTTTGTGCGGAGCGGATAATCAGGAAGCAGAAAGGCTGCAAGATGAAATGGTGGCTATTTCTCGTGAGATGCATGAAGAATTAGGATTGCCTTTTCGCCAATTGGCAATTTGCACCGGAGATTTAGGAGCTGGCAAATACCGCCAGTATGATTTAGAAGCTTGGATGCCAGGCATGCAGCGCTATGGCGAGACCGGTTCCGCCAGTATCTTTACCGACTGGCAGGCCCGCCGTTTAAATGTGAAGTATGTTGACCAAGATGGTAAGAAGAAATATGCCTATATGCTCAATAACACCGCTCTACCCAGTCCGCGCATTTTTATCGCTATTCTGGAAAATCATCAGCAGGCTGATGGCAGTGTGAAGATTCCGGAGGTGCTGAAGAAATTCATGCCACTGGCGATGGACGAGATTAGAAAAAAGTAATTTGCAAAAAAAGCCCCATAAACGAGGGCTTTTTTCTTTTTTTGCAAAGAGAAAATTTGTGTTATAATACAAATAACAAATACTAAATAATAAAAAGAAAAAATAAATTTTATGCTTGAAGCAATGAGGGGGGTGGTTTCATCAGAAGAATTGAAAAATAATACACGGGAGCTGGAGCGGGTCAATGCTCAAATAGAAAATTCTGGAAATGACAGAGAGAAAGAAGAATTTTTTAAGAAGGCTGAGCAAATAGAATCAGAGCTAAATAGAATAGAAGAAGTGATGGGGATTGATGCGGAAGAGATGTTGTCTTTCTATGAGGCTATCACCCCCCAAGATGCGCGAGATGTCGTGACCAAGACGATTGAAAGAATCCCCATGGGATTTATGAAAGGCACTCTTTGGACGGTGGATAATTTACGGGAATTTGGAGGGAAGATTATGCTGTGGGCATCTATAAAATCTCCCCGTGAGGCTGCCATTATCGCAGCTTCTGTAATGATTCTCACTATGGGTGGCGGAATGGCGCAAGAGGCTATGGCTGACGAAAGCGAACCGGTAGAAATTACGCATATGGCAGATGCTAATATGGTAGAAATGTCTAATAATAATACAGCGCAAGAAGGCCTGGGTGACCTGGAAGTAGTGAGTGTGTCAAATGAAAGATTGAATAAATTGAATGACGCACTTAATATAAAAACGATTTCGGGAATGGAAAATACAGCGGAAAACAGATATTCACAGAACATGTCCAATATGTCAGTCAATGGTGAAGCTGCGCGAATAATCGAAGAAAATAGCAAAGAAAAAATTTATGGCAACAGTCACTCTATCTATAGTCGTGATGTGCATGTAGGCATTGTCCATATGGGAAAATAATTAATAAATAAAAAAATATGAAAAAACACACACTATTGCTCGCTGTTTTTTCTGCAGTGGCTTTTGTTGGAGCGACTGGTGCTCAGGCGGTTATGCCATCGGAAGAGGTGAGGGCACAAAGAGAACAATTGCAAGCTGATAGAAGGGAAGATCAAGCAGCTATGCAAGCTGAGAAAAAAGCAAGCATGGACCAACGAAAAGAGGAAACCAAGGAGCAGCGATGCGCGAGAATTCAAGAGCGGATTCAGGCACGGATTCAGATGCGGGAAAATAATTCCAATGGAGATGGTAAAAAGCATACCGTAGTCTATAAAAATATGGTGAGTCGAATCACTAAGTTTATCGAGAGACTTTCCGCAGAGGGTTATGACACTGCCAAGGTTCAGGCTGATCTGGGTGTGTTGGAAGAAAAAATTCAAAAGTTTAGTGCTGATAGAGAGGTTAATATTGCTAAGTTGGGTGAGGCAAAAAAATATGTCTGTGAAAAAGCAGATGAAGATTTCAAAGCTAAACTAGCAGAGGTTAGAAAAAATGCACAATTGACTCAAATGGATGCGATGGACATTCGCAAATATATGCTAAATACGGTACGCCCAGACATCCAAGCGTTGCGCAATCAAAAAGTGGCGACTAAGAAAGTCACAGATACTGCTAATGCAAGTACGCCTGAATTAGAATAAGCAATATTAAAAAATTCCGCGACGTTTTCCAATCGGAAGAGGGGCGGGCCAGAAAAAATGAAAATGAAAAAATTATTTTTAATCGGAGGATTATTTTTGGCGGTTGTCGTTTTAGGTGGGTGTGGCACATCACAGGATGCGCCGAAGACAATTCCATCGACAACATCTCAAAAGTCTGACACTGCATCAGTTAACGTTGCAAATACTCCTAGTGAAATTGCTCTGCCGAACACTGTCAGTACACAACCTGGAGCTACGGTGGATGCCGAAGTGAAAAATATCGATAATGACTTGAAGGCGATGGATGATTCTAGTTTGAATCA
>JBAZXY010000137.1:0-3897 GCA_041659585.1 Parcubacteria group bacterium
TGCCGGTGCCCAAGATTTATATCATTGAGGATAGTGCACCGAATGCTTTTGCTACGGGACGTGATCCGGAACATGGGGTAATTTGCCTCACCACCGGCATCATCGCCAAACTAGAAAAGATCGAGTTAGAGGGCGTGATTGCGCATGAATTGTCACATATCGGCAATCGCGATATTTTGCTTTCCACGGTGATTGTGGTGATGGTAGGATTTATTACGCTTATGGCGGATTGGTTTTTGCGCTTTAGTTTTTTTGGCGGGCGCAAAAGTAATCGCGAATCAAGTCAACTGGACCTCATCATAACAGTTTTGGCGATTGTTTTGGCGATTCTAGCCCCGTTTGCGGCGATGCTGATGCAAATGGCCATTTCAAGAAAAAGAGAGTTCCTGGCGGATGCTAGTGGGGCATTGTTGACGCGCTATCCAGAAGGATTGGCCAGAGCATTGGAAAAAATCTCCGCTGATCAAGAGCCGTTGGAAGTGGCTAATCGGGCCACAGCCAATCTCTATATCACCAATCCTTTCAAAGGCAAAAAAGCCTCCAGTTTTTTTGCGACGCATCCAGCAATTGAAGAGCGGGTGGCCGCACTACGCAATATAAATATATAAAAATATTAGATAATTAGAATATTTTAATATTATGGAAGGAATGCCAAAAATTGCTGAAGCAGTTGTTGAAAAGAATATATCAAGAGAAGGTTCTTATGCAACTATTAAGGAGTCGATTATGCGACATTCATCGGATGTTATTGGTGGTACAATGGATGAAGTGGAAAATAAAAATAATTTGGTAGGACGTGTAAATGTTTCTGAGAAAGAATTGGTTTTGGAGATATTGCAATATCTTGCGCCTGACAATCCAAATATGTGGCGGGATGAGGAGATATTGGCAGTGACTAGAAAGATCGTGCGAGAGAGGCTCTCCGGGAAAATAGTAGTGACTCCTATCGCTGAGGAGATTGCGCAATCAGAAGAAGAAATTGCCGATATGCTCAGGAGAATTGAGTCAGATAAGCTCTCTGTAAAAAAGCCTGATCATTTTAAATACAATAAAAAAATGCGAGCGGATTCATGGGGGCATGAAAAATCTCTGGGGGTTAAGAATGAGGATGATTAATGGATAAAAAAGAGTTATGCAAATAAAAGTACCGAAAAACAATGACAGATATTTTTGGACCTTGCATTCAGTGGAGAAAATGCGGTTCTATGGATTGAGCGAGCAGAAAGTGCTGGGGATTATCCGCCGACCACAAAGAAAAGAAGAGGGGATTGTAAAAAACACTGTGGCGGTGATGCAACCCGTCTCGCCCAAAACGGATAAGGATGGCAAAATCAGTTGGAAAACAGAAATTTGGGCTATGTATCAAGTGAAGAAAAATAAAGGTCGCAAAAATCTATCGGAACTGCAAAGGCTGCTTTTTCGGGAGCAATTAAAGATTATTAGTGCTTGGCGTTATCCCGGAATCAGTCCCGAGCACAACCCTATTCCGGAAGAGATTTTACGAGAAATTTGTGAAAGTAATTTGAAATAGTTGCTAGCAAAGCTTGTATTAAGTGTACGTATGAGAAAAAGCATGATATATTAAAAGTAGTCAGTTAGGTAAAAAGCATTCTAAATAAATAATATATAAAAAAATGGAAGAGCAACAAAACGCACCGCAGCAGACACCGTCACCAACACCTACGCCACCAGTTGTAGATGCAAATAGTCTGCAGGATGCGGAAGCCAATAAGGCAATGGCTATTGTGGGTTATATTATCCCAATTTTATTTTTTATACCGTTGTTGTCTGAGGCAAAAAATAGTCCTTTCGCTAAATTTCATGCTAACCAACAACTTAATTTCTTGTTGCTTATCGTAGCGGCAATGGTGATCTCTCCTATTTTATTTGTTATTTTAATCGGGTTTTTAATTATGCCGATTATATGGATAATTGAGGTGGTTTTGGCTATTATGGGCATAATTAATGCGGCAAATGGTCAGATGAAGAAACTTCCTGTAATTGGTGGGTTTACTTTGCTTAAATAGTCACTGGTTTTAGTATTCAAAACAAGCAACTGTGAGGTTGCTTGTTTTGTTTTTTTGTGCGATTATAGTAGAATGTTTAGAGAATAATCTAAGAAGTTAGTTAATATAAAAAGGTATGAAAAAAACTAGAATTGTAGCTACTGTGGGACCAGCCTCAGATAGTAGGGAAAATATGAAGAAAATTGTGGAAGCGGGAGTGAATGTTTTTCGTTTGAATTTTTCCCATGGCACTCATGAATCACATCAGAAAATGATTGATATTGCCAAGGAAGTACGCGAGGAAATTAAGCGACCACTGGGAATTTTAGCTGATTTACAGGGACCAAGAA
This sequence comes from Parcubacteria group bacterium, assembly GCA_041659585.1. Lineage (GTDB taxonomy): Bacteria > Patescibacteriota > Minisyncoccia > Moranbacterales > UBA2206 > UBA8518. The sequence continues at coordinate 2,357 of JBAZXY010000137.1, forward strand.
TCAGGGTGGGGAATGCAGAGTCTTTTGAGATTGAAAAGGGCGAAATAATTTTTGTGAGTGATCAAAAAACTACTGATGAGAAAGAACTTATTATTGATTCCGATGGTGTAGCGAATTCATTGCAAGTAGGTGAAAGAATTTTAGTGGAGGATGGTGTGATGCATTTGCGAGTGGTGGAAAAATTGGAAAATTCAGTTCGAGCGGAGGTGATTAATGGTGGCACAATCAAGCCAAGAAAGGGAATGAATTTGCCGGATACTAAATTGGCTTTTGGGGCAGTGACTGAAAAGGATCAGCGAGATTTGGAATTTGCCTTGAAAAATGAGGTGGATTTTGTAGCCTTGTCTTTTGTCAGTAACGCGCAAGAAGTGCTGGAAACTCGGGAGAATATAAAGAAAATTTTAGGTCGGGAGGATAGTTTGCCGCAAATTGTGGTGAAAGTGGAGCGAAAAGAAGCGATTGAGAATATTGATGAAATCATCGAAGCGACAGATGTGGTGATGGTGGCTCGAGGAGATCTCGGTATTGAGCTGGCTGAGAGTAAGGTGATTATCTATCAAAAAGAAATTATCGCCAAGTGTTTGCATGCTGCCAAGACGGTGATTGTAGCCACTCAAATGCTGGATTCAATGATTAACAATCCTATCCCTACTCGCGCAGAGGTTTCGGACGTGACCAATGCAGTTATTGACCATACGGATGCTGTTATGCTATCTGGAGAAAGTGCTAATGGAAAATATCCGGTAGAGGCGGTGGAAACAATGACGCAAATTATTAAAGATACCGAAGAGTCTCCTTTCGATGATGTGAATGCGCATTTTGATGGATGTTGTAAATATAGTGATTACGCTTCTATTATGCATAGCGCTCATGAGATGGCAGTGCATGCCAAAGCCAAGGCAATTGTTCTTTTTAGTGAATCGGGAGTTTCCGCCAGAATGATTGCGCATCATCGACCAGAACAATTATTGTTGGTGGGAACGCATAATCCCAAAACCTATCAACAAATGTCCATTGTTTGGGGGGCGAGAGCTTATTTATTGGAAAAACAAGATCGGGAAGAATTAATTGACAAGATGATTGATATTAATATCGAAGCAGGCAGACTCGTGGCTGGGGACAAGGTGATTGTTATTTTGGGTCGGGTGCCGGGTGGAAAAGATATTGCTTTGACAGGAATTCGCATAGTAGAATAGATCATGTTAACATAGCAGCATTTTAGCATGTCAGCACGTTATCAATTTAACATATTACCAAGCTATTTTTGCTAATATGTTAATATGCTGATATGCTAAAATAGTATCCTGGAAGGATCGCATAGTGGTCGAGTGCGCCACCTTGGAAAGGTGGTAAACTGTAACAGGTTTCGAGGGTTCAAATCCCTCTCCTTCCTCCATGTCACTTAAGAGTAATATGACTATATATTGCTAATAGTAAATATAAAATTATCGCATGGTGATATTTTTCAAGGAATTATTTAAACCTACTAAAGGCAAGCTATTGTTTGTGGTCGGTCTTTTTTTGATTATAGGGACTTTAAA
>JBAZXY010000138.1:0-3761 GCA_041659585.1 Parcubacteria group bacterium
CGCCACTTTGCTCCAGTTTATTATAATGTTTGTGCACGAGGCCGGTGCCGACACCGAGAACTTTAGCAATTTTGGTGAATTCCATGCGCCCGTCGATTAACAAAAGAGAAATAATCTGGCGGTCGATTTCCGTCAGCTTGATTTTTTCCGTAGTTCCGCCTGACAGAGCGAATTTTTGAAACTCATTCTGCTCACCGACCAGATAGGTGCGGGGAAATTTCACAAACCCCAGGCCAATGAAGATGTCTGACATGGTGATGTATTGGCCATATTGGGAAAAAACTTCTTGTAAGATTTGGTTGTGATGAAAAATGTCTCGGCTGATGATGCCAATCAACACATCGGCATACCCATCAGCGCGTTGAATGATGGGGATGTTGGGGTGATTGTTGAAATAGGTATGCATCTCCACTTCCTTTTCCTTGGTGAGGCCGGAAAATTTCAGCCAATAGCCCCAAAAAAAAGAATAACCGAGTTTGTCATAGTCCGTGAAGGCCCAAAAGTGCTTGATGAAGCCTTTTTCCATCATTTGCTCAAAATGATATTTCACCACTTGCGGAGTAGAGCCGATAACTCGGGCAATTTCGGAAAAACTGGCCCGGCCGTCTTTGTCCAGTTCAAAAAGGATTTTTTTGTCGAGTTGTGTGAGATTCATTTTTTAAATCTTATCATTATACTCTCATTTTAGCACATAATTACTAAAATATCAAGTTATCTATTGAAATCTTGTCCGATTGGTGCTATACTACGTAGTCATGATAAGAACAGGAAAGGATTCATGACAACAGTTCTTTCAAGCTAAATATCACCTTCGCTCAATATTGAGCAAACACATTCCAAAAAGGAGAACAATTATGAAAATATTTCTTGTAACTGTAAACGTCAATTTTATTAGTCATAATGATTGCTCTGAATTAGTTGTCGTTTCGGACACCGAGGCTGACGTGGAGAGACAGATTGTGGACTTTTACAGTGATAGGGTGAGTTGTATTGCATTGAGTGCGGTGGCTGGGGAATGCGGGCCAGTAGGGAAAGCATATTTCCTTGATGATCACGCAGTAAATGTATTTTCGTTTGAGTGGAAAAGATAGGGGATGGCAAGGGTTTCGGGCAAGAAAGTTGATTCTAACTTTCTTGCCCCTCTCATTGAGTTTGCTGGGGTAGTGAATTCATAGGAGCAGGTTTTTTGAAAATAACCTTAATATTATGTACTGTCGCCAATTATGACGACAATATGATTAGGGTATTATGTGCAAAATAATGTTATAAATAAGCCAAATGTTACTATGGTTTCATGGTTATTAAATTGGCATTAGTCGTCAACTATGGATTAGTTTCCAAAAAAATGCTATACTACGTAGTCATGATAAGAAAAGGAAAAAACGCATGACGCCAGTTCCTTACAATTACATAACCCCGCTCAATAGTGGGCACATCCATTAATAAAGGAGATCCTCCATGAGTACTATATTCGAAGAAACCACAACGACTGTGCGTCGCAAGGGTAGTCTGGACACGGTGAAGGAGGATACCGGAGACCTAGCCAAAGAGAATGATAAATTCTCAGGCGACCGTCGAACCAGGCAGATCGCCAAGCGGCACTGGATTCGGCGACAGGCCAAGGGATGGTGTCCCACTGGTGGCGTTGGTTCTGGCGGTACTTGGAATTACTCCACTAAAAAGACACCTGCCGGGAAGGAGGAGGCGATACATTAGTATCTCTTAGTCTTAATCAAATTTGACTTAGTGAGTATAGATTGTCGAAACTACCAAAAGGCTGGTAAAAAATTCGGCAAATCGAAAACCATAGACACCCTATGGGCTTACTCATTATCGGACGGGGTTTAAATAGAGCCTCGAAAACATAAACCAAGTTTTTCCATGTAGTGATGTATGGAAAAGCCCAGTGGCAAAACTTGCATATCTCGATATTATTCAAATACCTACCAGCCAAGGAATTTGAATAAGAGAGAACAAGATTGTTGAGTTTATGTAAATCTACAACTATTCATATCCGAAATCCCACAGGGGGATGAGTCAAAATGAATAGCTTGCGTAGTCGCTTCTGACTATGTTAATCCGAGATTTTTTCGGTCAATAGAAGCATTGGCAAGAAAGTTGATTCTAACTTTCTTGCCTCTCTCATCGAGATTACTAATTATTAGTAGTTTCATAGGAGAAGAGTTCTTTACAATATGCTCAATGGTGGGCAGAAAATATAAATGGAGAAAATCATGGAACGCAATATGCATAGTCTGATCCAATTGGTTGAGATGGAAATAGCTCGTGTTTCAAATAAGAGCTATATTGAAAAACTTCAATTGGTTCTGGATCGATTGCTTGAAGGTAGCGAAACCAAGGAAGATAATTTGATGATCGCTGAGATTATCAAAGTTGAGTTCGCTTGCGGTCGAAGCAATCAGGAATTGACTGAACTTTTAGAACAACTAGATTCACGGCAGAACAAGCGTTTTACGGCAGAAGAAGTGCAAAGGGCTATTGACGCCGGCACGCACTATCTTTGTCAGTTTTGTTCCAAATGCCTTGCATGCAAGGAAATCAAAAACAAAACGGTCTGTAAGGTGTTTGATGCTGATTTAAAAGATAATCCTTAAAAAGGAGAATTGCCATGACACTGACGATACCCGTCCGACAAGTTTCTCTCAGTAGCCTCAAGATATTGCAGAGAAAATTGGAAGAAGAAAGAAGTGCGCTCCGAGAGAAGATTCAGGGGGGTAATATGGACAAAAATTCACAGGAGGCACTGATAAAACTCATGGGTAAACCCCATCCATGAAAAATCGGGCAAGGAGATTAACACGTCTTCCTTGCCTTTTTTTATTTCTCGCGGAAAGATTTTAGAAGTTCGATGTCAGTCATCACTTTCTCATGCTCAGTTTCCAAAATCATATCGATGTTATTCTTTTGCGCAAAGGCGACAATTTTTTGAAAAGCTTCAGCACCAATGAGGCCTTCGCCGATGTGGGCGTGGCGGTCTTTTTTGGAACCGCATTCGGTGAGGGAATCGTTGGCGTGAATGAGCTTTATTTTTTCTAATCCAATTTCAGCATCAATGCGCTCTAGGGTTTTTTCGAAATCGCGCCAATCATAGCCAGAAGCGAAAGAATGTTGCGTATCTAAGCAAATCCCATTCAGCTTAGGATGATTCACAGTTTGGATAATTTCAGCAATTTGCGTGAAGGTGGCACCGATGATTTTTCCGGCTCCGGCGCTGTTTTCAATCAGGAGCTCAGTGGACCCCGCATAGCCTTCTAGGGTCTTGGAAAGCATTTCAGCGACTTTGGCCGTGGCTTCTGGCTCAGGGAGCTCACCAGCGCTGCCCAGATGCGTCATGACATATTTCGCACCCAGGAGGCTGGCGCGCTCCAATTCGTCGCGGAGGACCGCAATGGAGCCGTAGCGGATACGGTTATTGGCGGAAGCGAAGTTGATATAATATGGCGTATGCACATAAACTTCCTTAATTTTAAATTTTAAATTTGAAATTTTAAATTTCTCACAAATTTCTTGTGTGAGAATGGGGGCTTTGCCGCCTTGCGGAGAGCGGGTGAAAATTTGAAAACATTCTGCGCCCAAATCAGCAGCTCTTTGTGGCGCATTGAAAGCTCCTTGAGCAATTGAGACGTGGCAACCAATGTTCATAATGGAGAAAGTTAGAATTTATAAATATAGTTTAGCACATAACTAAGATATTGCAGTGTGCCATTTTTCTTTTCCCAAAAGAAAAGTGGCTAAAAAGA
>JBAZXY010000139.1:0-3665 GCA_041659585.1 Parcubacteria group bacterium
CCTATCCGGCAAATCAAGCTGCTCGATGATGCTTTTCTCACCCCGAATCACTCCTTCGACATAGTCATTCACAAAAACAACCACCTTGTTATCCGTCTGCAATGATTGCGCCAACTCTTCTCTCAGTGCCAACACCTTGCTGCCGACCAAATCTTCCCCAGCAGTGATATCCAGAATCTGCGGATTCAACAGGAATTGGCGCATAATTTGAATTTTTTGACTGGCGGTTATTTCATCTTCATCCAAAAGTGTTTCATAGATATCTTTTTCCACCCCGCTCAATTCCAACCTTTTTTCTTCCATAATCAACTCCGGCATCATAATGCTTTTCGCGATATCCTTTTTCTGCATCCGGGCCACTAACAAATTACGCAGCTCCATCGTGTCGCTGGTAATGATTTGGTGCGTCAGATTTTGCGTGGCATCTTCATCACCATTAGCTTGGCTGGGTTCAAATTTTTCCGGATACAGCAAGCGCAAAGTCATCGCCACGTCACTCACCTTGTTTGGCACAGGCGTGCCGGAAAGAAGAGCGAGATAGTTATCCTCTCCGTGAATTTTTTGAGTTACTTTCTCCACATTTTGAAAGCGCACGCCGCGCGTGTTTTTGATCTTGTGCGCCTCGTCAACAATCGCCATATCGAAATTTTGTTGCCCTAGTATTTCCGCATAGGTATCATTCATCTTTTCGTGAGAGATGATGACATAATCAAATATTTCCTCTTCTAATCTTGCCAAGTCAGTTTGTGATTCCACTATCAGGACTTTTGGCGCCAAACCTTTCTTGAAATAACCTTTCTTTTGATCAGATAGATAGCCTTGCCAGGTCTCCTGCACATTTTTTGGCACAATGATTATCGCGTTGCGCAGTCCCAGATACTCCTTGGTCAGAATCGCTGAAGCACTTTTCCCTAATCCCATATCGTCCGCAATCAACATTTTTTTCTTGTCTTTGATTTCCTGGATATTGATTAATTGGTTGATATCCGGGAAAGTCCTCCCTGCTTTCAAGCTGTCCACAATACAATCCGGTTTTTTGAGCTCCAGCAAAGAAAAATAATAGCTTTCCGCCTCGCCTATCATTTCCCAAAGCTCATCATCATCAAAATCAATCAGCTCATCTTGCAACCTATCCAAGGCCACCTTTATCAACGCGCGGATATCATCGGTGTGGGATTTTTTTTGCTCCTCTTGGCAATAGCCGAGAATTTTCTCTTTCGCCACTTCAATGACACTCTCTCTTAAATCAGCTCCACTTATGATTTCTCGACATTCTGCAAAAGCTGCCCAATCCAACGGTCTTTTTTGCGACATAAATTCCCCCAGATATTCTGCCAATTCCCCATGCACATATTCCATCGGCAATCCGTGAAACTCCGGATGAAAATGAAAAAGAATATCTGCAATTTTCGATGATCCCAGCAAGGCTATCGCTCGTCCCATTTTTTCGGCGTCCATTTTCCCTTGGGACAATTCCTCCAAATATTGCTCCAATCCTGCCTGCTTCTCACCAGCCTCCCTGTTTTCTGCAACAACATTCTTTCTATTTATTTCTGGAAAGATAAAATTAATCAGATCGATCATATTTTCAATATCAACCTTTTGCGTACCAAATTTTTTAAGCAATGTTACTCCCGTTCTTTTCTCAAACCTGCTTCCAACGCCAAAAGAAGTTTTAAGAAACTTCGCCACGCCACACGTTGAAAGGTTAATTGATTGATCTGGATGGGTGAGTAATTCTTTTAGATGTTTTGTGTCAGCATAATCAAATTGTTCCCGTGCAATTCCGGCAAAATTAAGCAAGGCAATCATATTCTCCGTATCCGTTTTTTTTGTACCGAAATTTTTAAGTAATGTTGCGCCCATTTTTTTCTCAAATCTACTTCCAACACCAAAAGACATATTAATAAATTCAGCAGTGCCACATATCGAAAGATCAATATTTTGATCTGAATACGCGAGCAGCTCCTTGAGATGTTCCGGATTAGCATAATCCGACTCAGGCTTTTTCTGATCCCGATCAATACCAGCGAAATTAAGTAGAGCGATTATATTTTCCATGTCAGTTTTTTTTGTACCGAAATTTCTAAGCAATGCTGATCCTGCCCTTTTCTCAAACCTACTTCCAGTGCCAAAAGATGTTCTAATAAATTCCATATTACCACATGTCGAAAGATCAATTGCCTGGTTTGGGTGCATGAGTAATTCCTTAAGATGCTCCGGATTAGCATAATCTGGCTCAGGTTTTTTCTGTTCCCGCGCAATACCGGCAAAATTAAGCAAGGCAATCATATTCTCCGTATCCGTTTTTTTTGTACCGAAATTTTTAAGCACTGCCTCCCCTATTCTTTTCTCAAACTTACTTTCAAAACCAAAAGATGTTTTATGAAATTCAGCGCTACCACATATCAAAAGATCAATTGGTTGATCTGGATGAGTGAGTAATTCTTTGATATGCTCAGGGTTAGTATAATCAAATTGTTCCCGCGCAATACCTGCAAAATTAAGCAGGGCAATCATATTTTCTGTATCATCTTTTTTTGTGCCGAAATTTCTAAGTAATGTTCTACCTCTTCTTTTCTCAAGTCTACCAACGATACCAAAAAATGTTTTTTTAAATTCAGCACCATCACATGTCAAAAGATCAATTGCCTGGTTTGGGTGCATGAGTAATTCCTTAAGATGCTCCGGATTAGCATAATCTGGCTCAGGTTTTTTCTGCTCCCGCGCAATACCAGCGAAATTAAGCAGGGCAATCATATTCTCCGTATCAGTTTTTTGTGTGCCAAAATTTTTAAGCAATGTCATGCCCATTTTATTCTCAAATCTGCCTATACTACCAAAAGACATTCTAAGAAACTCTTCAAGGCCACATACTAAAAGATCTATCGAATCATCAGGATACTTCAATAACTCATTAAGATGCTCCGGATTAGCATAATCTGGCTCAGGTTTTTTATGTTCCCGCGCAATACCGGCGAAATTAAACAGGGAAATCATATTCTCCGTATCAACTTTTTGCGTGCCAAAATTTCTAAGCAATGCTCCACCCCTCATTTTTTTAAACCTACCTTCAGCACCAAAGGATACCTTATAAAATTCACGGGTGCTACATATTAAAGAATCAATCTGCTGATCTGGATGCGTGAGCAATTCTTTGAGATGTTCCGGATTGGAATAATCAAATTTTTCTTTGGCTATATTTTTTCCAACTGCTCTATTTTTTTCCATGGATTCACCCTCTTTTGCATCATCACAAGCAGAACAACGACCCTTCACATTGCCATGCGGACATAATTGACTTGGATTGGAAAAAGCCGCTTCCATGCTCATAAAATTATTCTAACCACATTTTTTTATTGATAACACTCTACATTTTTCCCAACGCGCAGGAAACGTAGGACTTGGCTTTTTTTGTCAGGCTCTTGGCCGCTTCACTGTCCGCTTCCGGATAACCTAATTTAGATAATATAGCTTTAGCTTTTTCAACATCCCCCTCAAAACCGACTTCCTGTTTTTCGATATTGACCTCCACTTGAGCAAAGCCCTCTTTCTGCATAGCCTGGATAATACTATTGCAACAACCCCCGCATTTGATATTTACTACTTGAATTGTATTCATATTTTTTTATTGTTTAGAAGATTACAACCTATCCAGTTTATAA
>JBAZXY010000140.1:0-3632 GCA_041659585.1 Parcubacteria group bacterium
ATTTATTTTGAGCACATCATCAAAAATAGATTGCACCCCCAATTCCACTCGGGTGCACCCCAGTTTTCGGAAATTCACAATCTCCCGAGCATCAATATAATCCGGGCGAGTTTCCAGAGTGAGGCCGATAATGCGACAGGGGGCAGTCTCATTTTTTTTCTGTGCCAGACGCAACTTCTCATCCAGCGACGGGGTGGATTTTTTCGGGACATGTTTTTTTGAAGCGTAGGCATATTCGTTGCAGGCTTGAAAGCATTCAGTGATAAATTTCTGCTGATAATTTTTCGGCAAATAGGAAAAAGTGCCGCCCATCACGATCAATTCCACTTTGTCGATGGCGTGGCCATTGAGTTCCAGAGCGCGCAAACGGTTTTGTACTTGTCGCCTGGGGTTAAATTTGGCTGCTATGGCGCGCATCACTGCCGGTTCATTAGAAAGGTAGCTTTTGGGCATGGCGGCCTCTGTAGGGCAATAGATGCATTTGCCGGGGCAAGGATAGCTCTTGGTCAGCACCGCCACCACAGCCACACCGGACTCGGTGCGGATTTTCTTGCTCTGAAGCCTTTTTTCAAAAGCCAGGCTGCGCGGAATCTCTTTTCGGGCGACCAATTTTTCGTAGTGTTCGCGCATGTCGGCGTTGGTGGGGGGTTGCACGCCCAGCTTTTTGCAGATATCTTTTTTGAGACGCAAAAAATCGGAAGAAGTTGAAGTTTCTTCCGCCAGAGCCATTTTTATAAAGTCATCATAAATCTTTTTCATATCTTAGTAATTGTTCAATATCTCATGCTGAGTTGAATTTCGGGATTTCAGCCAGTAAGCCATTTTATGGCGGTGAGATGTTGAACAGTTACTTATAGCCTAATGGATGTGGGGGAAATAGGCAAGGCGAAGAAGACTACACATACTTTTGTTACACTTATAACAAATTAACATAAATTATACAGATATTATATTTTTATTTTACAATAATTATTTTTTTAATTAGCCTAATAGCAAAAATAAACTAGTTCCTTGTCAATTTAATTAAGGTATCGCTTGATGAACTTACCTTGACAAATTATTTTATTTTGCTAGAGTATGTTGTTGAGATGGTTCGTTAACAATTAAAGTAGATTAAATAAAGCAAATATACAAGGAGGTGAGGGATGGTATCTATAAAGCGGTTATTTGAAATTACAGTTGTTATACTTCTGTTATCCTCTTGTGCGAAACAAGATGGCTCGGTAAGTTATGATTGTGGTATGTATGACAAAACACCAATGCCGGCATGGGTCAAAAATGGCGGTAACCACAACGCGAATGAATTCGAAGGAGTGGGTGTAGCTCATAAAAACAAGAGAGGCATGCAGAATCAAATTGATGCTGCGTATGACGCAGCAGTCGAGCAGATGTCTCGATCGGTTGAAGCTTTGGTGGAGGTATCAACAACAAAACGAGAAGAGTATCAGGATGGCCAGCTGAGAAGTGAAGAAGTCGAACAAAAGAGTCGTCATTATACCAAAGTGCTTTTGCGAGGTATTTCTAGGAAGGCACAATGGATAGAAGAGGATTCCTGTACGTTGTGGATTTTGGTTACTGCGGACAAAGCGAAAATCGAGCGCATGCTTGCTGAAAAGCGCATGCTTGATACTGCCGAAGATTATTACAATTCGGCTTTGAAATTGGATGATAATGATGAAAAAATCGATAAGCTCAACTTGGCTATAAAAACTATTAGGTTGGTAAATTTCGATATTTTAACTTCTGGCTCATTCCAAAACGGACTCGATTTCTATTCCTCGAAGTACGTATCTGCCCATGATAAAGTTATCAATAAGATAATAGCGAAGAATAACCGTATGTTCGATAATTCATCTCAAATTCTTGATAGGGCCAAGTCTTCAATGAATGACCTTTTTGAGGTGGAGAGGCTTCTAAAGGAAGTCAGTAGAGGTATTAGCGAGCTGGAGCGAGAAAAATATTTTCCTAAAGATCTTAGAAATATCAAGGAGGATATGGCAAAGACAGAGGAGAATTACAACAGCAGGGTCAATTTTATAAGATCTCTTGGGATCGGTATGTTGTTTAGCGAAGTGTATGAACTGTATGGCGCATTTCAGTTTAAAAGGAGTGAAACTTTTTTTTCTAGCGAGGGATTTAAATATGGGCCTTATTGGCTAATATTCAAATATGATAAGCTTGATTGCATTGTGAATGCTAACGAGTTCATCCCTCTTGGTAGGGACAATCTTTATGATTGTGAAGAGCACAAGGAAAAAGGCGTCAGGTTGGTTAAAGATTAAACTCAATGGAGGTGTATTATGAAAAGCAAGGCTTTACTAGGTTCACTGATTGTCATCGTGGTGGTCTCTTTGACTAAGATGGGGTGCGCTCAATGCAATTTCCCCGATAATGCGAGTGAGGCGGCCCCGGCATGGGTGTGTTCGGATGAAGGTCCGGAATCAGTTGCCGTAGAAGGTTTCAGGTATCTGGCGACGGGGTCTGCTAGGCCATCAAAGATCGGAACGTATTATGATCGGGATCAGGCGGCAGTGAATGCCCGCAACCGGTTGGCAATGAGACTGGATGTTCAAGTTACAAGAGAAGCAAAGAATTTCCTAGCTGCTTACGGAGTTGAACAAGATGTGGTTGACCAGTATAATACGACGACTTCGATCCAATTTGCTCATGTCAGGCTGCAGGATTGCCCGATTCTGGCAACTGCGCAAAGCGCGAAAGGGGTGCTTTACGTGCTGATTGGCGTGAATAATTGGAATGGCCGAGAAATGGCTGCCTCAGCACTGGCATCAAGTTTCAAAAACAACAGTGCCGAATTACAGCGCACACTTGGCGAGAAAGAGTTCAACAAGTTACAATCGAAAGTCTCTGAAATTGAAAAAAATCCTGACCAGATGGATAGCGTCAAATACAAAGAAGAGCCGGGAACGGAATATTTCCGCGATCCTAAAACTAAAGAACTGGTCAAACTGGTTCCTGATTCGGGAAAAAAGAAGGAATAAGACCATGCTTAAATATCTATTAGCTAGTTATTTTTTCTTGGTGTTAGCCGGATGCGCGAGCAATTCTGCGCCGATCCATCATGAAGTTCGAATTATCGAAAAAGAAAGAATCGTGCAGTTAGAAAAACAATTGCACCAAGAAGATGAGGATAGATTGAGTCATGAGATAAGATCAAGCTTTGGAAATGCCGAAGCAGATCATCTTCGCAAGAATGCAGAAAGATCATTCAATGGAATCAAGGTAAGGCCTTGAATCCATCAATGCCGAAGGGGTTGTACCCTTCGGCATTTTTTATTTTTTACAAACGTTGCGGAATAGTTGAACTTTCCAACGAACTTTGCTATACTGCCTCCGTATGAAAAAAAGAACAGTTGATAAAATTATCGGGCAAATCGAAGCGGGTTATGACCAGATGGCGGAAAAATTTTCCGGTACCCGTTCTTTTTTTTGGCCGGATTTGGATTTTATCAAGAATTATATTAAAGAGGGTGATAGGGTTTTGGACTTTGGCTGTGGCAATGGGCGGTTGCTGGAAATTTTGCAAGAAAAGAAGATGCAATATTATGGAGTGGATGTCTCGCAAAGGCTGATTGCTCTAGCTCAGGCCAAATATCCTCAATGGGCGCCCAATT
>JBAZXY010000141.1:0-3451 GCA_041659585.1 Parcubacteria group bacterium
CCCCAATACCAGAAAAAATCCCTCCAGGCAACTTCCCGCTTCCAGAGTTTATACAAAAATACCAGGCCAATTAAAAAAATCAAAAACACAGCTTTTTGCAAAAACAAAAATGCTACGAACAAAGCAGTGGCACTCGCTAAAAGTTGCCAAAGTTTTTTAGTCTCAAAAAATTTCAACAAGAAAAACACCGCTAAAAGTTCAAACAAAACCAATGGCACGTCCGGTCGCACCTCCAAAATCTTTTGTAAAAAAATAACACTCGAAGAGAGAAAAAAGACACTCAACAAGGCAATATTTTTGTCATAAGTCATTTTGGCTATCCGATACACCAACCACGCCACACCAAGTGCCATCGCAAAAGATAGAAGCCTGGAAGCGATAATGGATTTCACATTTTCACCAAAAATTGCAATCACCCCACTCAACAGATCATATACAAGGAAATGATGTTGCTGCAGAAAATCAACATAAATTTTCTCACCCGCGAAAATCTTCCAGCCCGAATGAATAGCCTCAAATTCATCATGATTAAAAGACCGATGCACTGAACTAGTCAAAGCTATAACTGCAAACAACAAGACACTCACAATTGCGACTGGACGATAGTTAGGCTTTTGTGTTATAAATTTTTGTATAATTCCCATGTTTAAATATTATTTCTTATACAAGTCAACCTTAAATTTATTTTATATAAATTCACTCATTATTCTAAGCTTATTAACTAATTATATAACCAAACCAAAATAAAGCCTAATCTTGCCATAAAAAAAATGGGCAGCTCTGCATTGCAGAACTACCCACTGACGTCCGTTAGGACAACCAACTGCGGAGCTCATCCTCTGCCTGAAGATAATTCTCCTTTTCGCCAATCCACAGCATCCCGACCTTTCCATCACCCACAGTGAGCGGGCCAGGATTGATAACGATCCAGCCTTCTTGTTTCTTAGGATCAAATTCCAAGCCATTTAGATGAAAGCCATCAATAGAAGACCTGTTTACGGCGTAATTCTTGTGTGCCCAGAAAGTTTCCAACGCCTCCTTCTTCCCAAACAGCTTTTGCACTGCCACATATGGATAGGCCGCTCCAGTATAGCGAGGATTACATTCCATCAAATAAAATTGACCTTGATGAAGAGCAACATCAAATCCAACCCAATCACATAAACCAAATAAAGAAGCCGCTTCTGTCATAGAATGAGTGAAATCAAACAGTTCTTGATGAGGAATTTTCCATCCTCCCCAATTGCCAGCATGATTAGCATCTCCTTCGATAAAATTTTGCGTTCCGGTTATCGGAGCAAAATTAAGCGGTCCGTTAATCCACCATTGAGCTGAAAAAAAGATGGACCCATCCAAAAATGGCTGTATTTGAAATGGAGTTTCTGTTGGAATAGCAGCAATCCTATCTACTACCGTCACCAATTGATCGAAGCTGTCACACTTTTCAAACCCCAACCCAGAAACAGAGTTTGCAATTTTCACTGCCAGAGGAAATTGCATATGGCGATATTTTGCCAAGTCGATTTCATTCACTGAAGAAAACATATCTGTCTGCGCAGTCTGAACTCCCAGACTATGAGCCAGTTCAATAACATTGTTCTTGTTATTGAAAAATTCAGTAGCATGAAGACGGTCCATATGTGGTCGGACCGCATGAGCCTCCTTCCCAAAAAAGAAAACTGACAACTTGTGTTGCGGATATTCTTTCGCCCAATCAAAACTGTAATCGAAAATAATATCCTTAGCGCAAGTTATTCCCACCCTGGAAAAATGATCTTGCAGCCAAGTAAGCCCTGGCTCCAATTCTTTTCCTGTCTGGAATATGTCACCAGGATTACTGATTACATATGACCGAATCGGATAGCAATATAACCCTAATTCCCTAGCCAGAGATTCCTCATTGCAAGAAAATTGAATTACCTGATTGGCTTGGGGAGCCGCATCATCCAATGAATGATTTAAAAGACTCGTGCCGATGGTTCCTGCTTGGCACACCGTATGATTCAACATCATGCCAATCTCTCCTTTTCCACCAATGTGATTACAAATACGACCAGCTCCTCTAACATCTTTTTCTACTTCCATGCCACACCTCCTAATTGTTGGATTTTGTTACGTTGATAAACATAAAAAGAACTTTCCAGCTAATTTAACACCGATTAGCTTTTTTGTAGAAACAAATTTTACTTCTACAGAAAAACCAACTTCGTTATCAGCTCCTATAAATTTTTTATTGCCTGATAGATTAGCTTAGAAATTTTTTCAATATCATTCTGGCTTTTTAGATGCTTATTATTAATATCAAAAGCCACTAGCTCTACGTTTCTTCCCTGTAAATGACCAAAAATGCCTCCATCCACGTCACTCATTTTCCAAGGCGCATTATCCCCAATATTTAATTTTGTATTTTTTTGCAAACTCATCACTATTTGCTTGCCTATTTTTTGCGATTTATCATATAAAACCCCTATGTCAACTTTTCGCTTATCACCATTATAGATTGGAAAGAATGAATGGATAGAAATAATAATTGCTTTTTTATGTTTATCTTTTATCCTGGAGAGCATCCGAATCCCATCCTCACGATATTCAATAACGTATTTCATATATCGCTTTCTTTCTTCACTAGAAAAGTCTTGCTCATCTGAAAAACTGTTAGCTGGGATTGTCACTACTTTTTCCTGCCCATTTTTTTCAACTAAAAGCTCTTTTTTCATCGCCCCGGAGTGGAAAGTATTTTGTTTTTTATTTCTTCCATCAAGAACACGGTTATAGTCAACTACTAGGCGTGAGATGTTCGAATACAAATAGCTTGCCGCCAATTTATTTTCCAAAATACGCAAAACTGCCAATGATCCTGGATCAAAAAGATCCTTAGCCCCCTGTCGACATTCTTGATCTAAGCCCAATCTTGCATATTCCCGAGGAATTCTCGCCGAAGCATGTTCCGCCGTCAAAAGAAACGGAGAATTTTTTCGCAATTTTTGATAATGATTTTTTGACATATTTTTATTGATTGGAGTTGCCTCCAAAGAAATAATCACCACGGATTAACAAAAAACCGACCCCGCGAGAGGTCGGTTTATTTTTGACAAGAATTTTCTATCTATTCATATTCTTAACAAAAACAAAGCGGCCTCTTGGCATAAACCAAAAGAGGAAACTAAAATACATTGTTTTTGCTAGATTATTTATCATACATTTATTCTAGATCACAATTCATCTTATGTCAATTGCAACCTCGAAAAATGTTTCTACACCAAACTAGGATTAGTTTGGTGTAGAATCTTGATATTTATCAGAGGCCGATGAGCGTTACTGATTCATCGTCGGGTATGCTTTTTTCCCGACCATCTTTTTCATCCCTGCCACTTTGAGATCCGGTAGCCACCACAATGGGCCCAGTATGACCAAGGTGCCGATAGCGCCTCTCTCCCAAAGCCTTTGGCTT
>JBAZXY010000142.1:0-3417 GCA_041659585.1 Parcubacteria group bacterium
GAAGTTGACGATAGAATTGAAGTTGGATATGATGGTCCTGAGGAAGTTTTTTCAAAATTTGGAGAAATGATACAAAAAGAAGTTTTAGCAACAACATTTGCGAAGAACTTAATTCAAATGCCTGACATTAAGAAAGATTTTGAAATTGGGAGTCAGAGAGTCACAATTACTATCAAGAAATAGGACATGGGAGATGAGGATGGGAACTACAAATAGTCGAGAAAAGAAAGATTATGGTTTGTGGCAATTATTTATCGTAATTGCCGGCATGGTTCTGGTGGCTGTGATTGTGGATATTTTTCTTCCTGGCCAGTGGATGCGAGTATTATATTATCTGATGGCGGTTTTGTCAGGAATTACAATCACTTTGTTGGCTTGGATAATCATAAATTTACGACTGCCCAAGCATTTCAAACAATAGTGCATCACAAAAGTGCTGCTTCCTTCGGGTGGCAGCCTTTTTTATTTTAGGAAATTACGCTAAGATTGACATATGGATTATAAATATCACGGCATAGTTTTGAGCAAAAGAGATATCGGCGAGGTCGATCGGATTTATACTATCTATACCAAGGAAAAAGGCAAAATTCGCGTGTTGGGAAAGGGCGTGCGCAAGCCTAATGCTAAATTGGCGGGTAGTCTGGAAGCCATTACGCAAGGGGAAATTTTTATTGCTAAAAACAGAGGCTTGGGCAAAATAACCGGGGCAATCGTGACAAATAATTTTAGCTATATTAAGCAAGATTTGTCACTGCTAACCAATGTTTTTTATGTTTTTCGCATTGTGACCCAAATTATTTCAGAAGAGGAGGCGGATGAGGAAATTTTTTCGTTGCTAGAAAGTTATTTGAATATGCTAGATGAATTAGGTAATAAAACAGAATTGATTGAAATTTTAACAGTGGGATTGCTGTTTAAGGTAATGGATAGATTAGGATATCGCTTGGAGGTGGGTAGATGTGTGCATTGTGAGAAAAAATTGATCTTAGAAAAAAATTACTTAAGTATTTCACGCGGAGGAATATTATGTACTAGTTGTTGCGAGCAGGAGCATGGGAAAATAGCTATCAGTAATGAGCTCATAAAGCTGATAAGAATATTTTTAAAAAATAAATTAGATAGCTTGGTTAAGGTGCGCATAGAAACAGGTGATATGCAAAAATTAAAAATAATAATCAGGGAAGTGGTGAGTTGGTTTTCTGGCGGGTCTTTTCGCATTTGATAAAAGAGGAAAAATTTAGTAGAATTAGCTAAGTAATATAAAAATTATTTAAGAAGTATGTCACTTTCAGAAATAAAAAACAAACTGTATAAAAAAAAATTTGATGCCGACCTTTCTTCTCATGGAGAGAGTGAATTTGATTCCCGGCAGGATGATGTTGATCTTGAGCCTGAAAACAAATCAGAGAAAATGGATGATTGGCGCGAGGCTGCTCCTATTCCCAAGGAAAAAAAGAAAAAAGCTTTTAAGGTAGCCATGATTACCTTGTCTGCAATTATGGCAATAGTGGTTATCCTGGTGGCAATTTATTACGTGAGAAGAAATTTATTTGGAGAGGATCGAGTGATCGTTTTAATTACTGGCCCTACGGAGGCTCGCAGTGGAAAATTGTTGACCTATGAAGTGGATTATGAAAATAAAAATGTTGTTTCTTTGGATGGGGCAATATTGCGTATAATCCATCCAGAAAATTTCAAGCCAGAAGAAAGTGTGACTTATCAGGAGGAAAGCCCTACGGTTAGCTTGGTAAAGATTGGAAAGATATCCGCTGGATCAAATGGAAAGATTGTTTTTAGCGGAAAGTCATATGCCCCTAAGGGAACATTAGCTTATATTAAGGCAGAGATGACCTATAGGCCGGCCAACTTTAATAGTGATTTTATAGCTAAATATCAATTAGGAGTTAATATTACCTCAACGCCAGTTACAATTGAAGTGCTAGCGCCTCAGAACTTATCCAGTGGAGATGCTCTTGATTACCAAGTTAGTTATAAAAATGTAGGGGCGGAAGATTTTGAAAATATTCGCATCAAGGTTGATTTCCCAGAGGGTTTTGTTTTTGCTAAAGCTGAGCCAAATGCTTCCGAGTCAGGAAATATTTGGTATATCGGACATCTTTCTGCGGGAGAAGGGGGGAAGATTGTTATTAGTGGAAAGTTGCAAGGAGAACGGGGGATTACAAAAAATTTCAAAGCCTATGTGGGTGCTATAAATCAAGGTCAGTTTGTGAGTTATAACGAGGAGTCAGCCACTACTAAAATGGCAGCCTCACCGTTGTCTATAATACAAATAGTCAATGATTCTACTAACTATTATCCTAATGCGGGGGAAAGTCTCAGATTTGAAATTAAATACAAAAATGACGGTGATTTGGGATTAAAAAATTTAATTGTAACTGCAAAATTAGATAGTCCGATTCTAGATTATTCCAGTGTTAAATTTGAAAGAGGCGGATCATATGACACGATAAGCCAACTATTTACTTGGAAAGCATCTGATCATGAGCGTTTAGCCAGTTTAGATCCCGGACAGGAAGGTAGTATAGTATTTTCCATTAAAGTTAAGGATTTGATTCCGGTTAATACGGTTAATGATAAGAATTTTGTGGTTTCTAGTGTGGTAAAAATAGATAGTCCTGACATACCGACGCCAATTAATATGAATAAAATTATTGCAGGTAATCGATTGGATATGAAGCTTAATTCGAAGATTATAATGACCGTTGCCGGTTTTTATGCGGAGCCGTATATTGGAAATTCCGGCCCAATTCCTCCAGTTGTGGGCCAGGAGACCACTTATTCTATTCGCTTGAAGGCGGGGAACGTTTCTAATGATGTGACCGATGCTAAAATAGAGCTGGTTTTGCCAACGGGGACGGTAGCTACTGGAAAAATATATCCAGCGAACGCTCCAATCACATATAATGAGAGGACTAATCGAGTGGTTTGGAATATTGGCACCATAAAGGCGGGTGAAGGAATTTTGACTCCCTTTCAAGAAACTATGTTTCAGCTGAAAATCAAACCATCCCCAGATCAAGTGGGTGAAATGGTGGATATTTTGAAGGAGACTGTTTTTTCAGCCAAGGATTCTTTTACCGGGGAGAATTTAGTGGTTAAGAATGCAAATAAAACAATTATGCTAAAAGAGGATAATACAATAACTGCTACGGGCTGGAAAGTGGTGCCCTAAACAACTGTCTAACATCTCATCGCCATAAAATGGTTTGCCGGCTGAAATCCAGAAATTACAGCTGCAAAACCCGTAAGTTTCGTCAGGTTGTCACAAGCAGCCATTCCTCAACTTTCAGGTTTTTCGCTCGAAATTTCAGAATTTCAACTCGACAGGAGATATCAGACAGTTACTTAAAAAAATATGAAAAAAGTGAATCGCTTGAGAAAAGCTATGCAGAAGAA
>JBAZXY010000143.1:0-3363 GCA_041659585.1 Parcubacteria group bacterium
TAGTGAAAGAAAATTTGCAACCGAATTTGAAAATTATGGGGGCCTTATTGACCATGTATGACAAAAGAAATCGCCTGTCACGCCAGGTAATCAAGGAAGTGCAAGATCATTTTCCGGGCTATGTTTTTGACAGTATCATTCCGCGCAGCGTGCGGTTGGCGGAAGCACCGGGCTTTGGCAAGTCTATTTTGAGTTTTGATGCTTTTTCTAAAGGAGCCCGGTCGTATAAAAATCTGGCCCGAGAAATCATTGAACGGGATAAAGCGGAAAGTGAAAAAAAGTTTACGGTATAAAAATAAATTTTAAATTTACAATTTTAAATTTTAAATCAATTTTAAATTACTAAACGTTTAAATTTTAAAAAATTTATGCATTTAGATTTCATTTGAAGTTTTAAATTTAGACTTTAAAATTACTGCATTTATGGCAGCTCAAAATTATGGACTAGGTCGGGGTCTTTCTTCTCTGATTCCGCAAAGTCGCTCCAATACTCAAAGTAATCCTATAGCTGCGCCTAAAGAGGATTTTAATTATTTTGGAGCAAGAAATATAGCTTCTTCTTCCGAAAATGCAATGCCTGCAGTTAGTGGAGTGCAGGAAATAGAGCTTATTCACATTGTCCCCAATCCCCATCAGCCGCGCTTGCGTTTTGATGAAGCGAAACTGCAAGAGCTAAGTGATTCCATCAAGGAGCATGGGGTTATCCAGCCCCTGGTGGTGACCAAAAATGGTGCTCAGTACGAGATTATTGCCGGGGAAAGGCGCTTTCAAGCTTCTAAACTAGCGGGATTGGTCCGCGTACCGGTGATTGTGCGCGAAGCCAGCGAGCAACAAAAATTGGAACTGGCGATTATTGAAAATGTGCAAAGACATGACTTGGATGTGATTGAAGAAGCCAAATCCTATTTGCGCTTGTCAGAAGAATTCGATTTGAGTCAAGATGAGGTAGCCAAGAAGATGGGTAAGAGTCGCAGCGCCGTGGCTAATAAATTGCGTTTGTTGCATTTGCCGATAGAAATTCAAAAAGCGCTTATGGAAGGAAAAATCACCGAAGGACATGCCAAGGCTATTTTGGCTATTGCTAATCCAGAAAAACAAAGAGCGTTATATGAGTTGATTCTCAAAAATAGTTGGACGGTGCGGCAAACGGAGGCTAAGACAAAGGAAATTTCCGTGAAGCCTTACACAAGAAGCGTAGCCACTGATCCGGAAGCGAAAAGAATTGAAGATATTTTGACTGGCGCTTTTGGCACCAAGGTAAAGATTTCTAAACAAGGGGATGGTGGAAAAATTGTAGTAGAATATTATTCACCGGAAGAACTAAATAATATTTTATCCAAGGTACATGTGTAGTCTTGATGTCATACTCATACTAAAGATAAAAAACTCACTCCGCTAAGCGAAGTGAGTTTTTTTATCGAGAAGAAATTGATTTATTTGATTTCAATGCGATGCGCTCTTTCGATGTTACTTTTAGCTAGAGAGGTTCTGACAAAACGGGCCCAATCTCGACTAGGCTTTTTATGGTCGCGTGAGGTCATAATTTCAATTACCTGTCCGTTTTTTATTTTATAATCCAGGGTAACCATTTTACCGTCTGCCTTGGCTCCGGTGGCACGATTGCCAATTTCACTGTGTACTTTATAGGCAAAATCAATCGGGGTGGCGTCTTCGGGCAGTTCAATAACTTCTCCCATAGGTGTAAAAGCAAAAATGTGATTTTTAAAAAATTCAATTTTCAATCCTTCCATAAATTCGGAGTTATCCTTGCCTAGTTCGTTCTGCCATTCGCGCAATTGTTTTACCCAAGCTAATTCTTTTTCGGGGATAACCGCCTCTTTTTTGCGAAAGAAGAAATTTTTCAGACTGCGACGATGTTGCTCGCTATATACCCAGTGGGCAGCGATACCAAATTCTGCCTCGGCATCCATTTGTGAAGTGCGAATTTGCACTTCAATAATCTTGCCTTCTGGGCCGAAGATGGTGGTGTGAATGGATTGATAACCATTGGGCTTGGGCAAGGAGATATAATCCTTGATTCTTCCAACGAGCGGGCGATATTTGTTATGTACGATACCTAAAGTTTCGTAGCAAGAGGAAATATTAGGAACGATAATTCGGATACCGATTAAGTCATAGATTTTTTCAATATTCATATCGTGCTTTTTCATTTTTTGAAAAAGACGATAGGGGTGCTTGGTGCGGCCGAATATTTTTTCTACTTTGATATTGCCTTTAAGAAGATCTTGGTTGAGCTCCCAAACGGCCTTATCCAGGTATTGCTTACTTTGCTCATATTCTTCTTTTTGCAGCTTGGTAATGAGTTCATAATTTTGCAGGTCAAGGTGCTTGAAAGCCAAATCCTCTAGTCGGCCTTTGATTTCGCCAATACCTAAGCGATTGGCAATGGGGGCAAAAACCTCCATGGTTTCCAGAGCGATACGTTGTTGTTTTTCCGGTGGCAGAGCGGAGAGGGTTTCCATGTTGTGCATGCGATCAGCCAGCTTGATGATAACTACGCGGATATCGGAAGCCATAGCAAAAAACATTTTGCGCAGGTTTTCCAAATAGAGTTCTTCTTTGGTGCCGCGTAAGCGGATTTTTCCTAGCTTGGTGACTCCGTCAACCATGAAAGCAATTTCTTTGCCAAATTTTTCTTCAATTGTTTCTAGAGTAACACTAGTGTCTTCTGGTACGTCATGCAATAGGCCGGCAGCAATAGTCTTGGAGCGCATGCCCATTTTGGCAATATTGAGAGCGGTATGCAGGGCATGTTGAATGTAGGGTTCTCCCGATTTTCTTTTTTGTCCCTGATGAGCTGCTTCTGCCATGAGGTAAGCATTGCGAATAAGAGCCTCTCTTTGGGAGGTGTGGGTTGTCTTGAGGTTCTTTAGGATGTCTTCAATTGTGATTTCTTTATTGTTCATAATAATACTTTCAGTATAGTGGAGTAGCGAATAAAAAACAAGATAGAATGTTTCTTATCATGGAATAAAATAAGCAACTAGGAATATTTGGAAAAATGTAATAAAATAGAGAATGTAAGTTATTTAATGAAAGATAGATGAAAAAAATATTAGCTATCGGTTGTGGCGGTGCTGGGATGTTCAGTGTGATTGTTCCGTTGCAATTGAAAAAGAATAAATTTAAAGCCACTGTTCTTTCGGATGAGGCAGATATTTATTGCCGTTGCAGCACGCCTTATATATTGACGGAAGAAACAACTGTGGCGGAGGCTATTCAGTCAGAAGATTTATTTACGCCATATGGCTTTGATATTGTCCATGAAAAGGCGCTGAGCATTGATACTAAAAAGCAACAGGTAAAGACGGCGGCAGGCAATGTTTTCGAATATGATTATTT
>JBAZXY010000144.1:0-3327 GCA_041659585.1 Parcubacteria group bacterium
CCATCGAGCCTAGAAAAAATATTGTGGCTATCATTCGCGGGTATAATAAATTACAAAAAAAGGCATCAAAACAAAAAGATGATGAGTTGCAAAAATATAAATTGGTTATTGCTGGCTCGGAAGGCTGGTTGGGGAAGGAGATTTTCAAGGAAGCTAATAATTCTAAATATAAAAAAAACATCATTTTTACTAAGTTTATCCAAGAAGGGGATAAGGAGTATGTGCTTAATTTAGCTTCGCTATTTGTCTATCCATCACTCTTTGAAGGTTTTGGTTTTCCGCCCCTGGAGGCGATGGCCTGTGGAGTGCCGACGATTGCCTCTAACAATTCTTCTTTGCCGGAGGTGGTTGGTGCTGGAGCTATGATGATTGATGCGGACAGGCCGGATGAGATTTTTCAAGCAATGCAGGAAATTTTGAAAAAAAAGGAGCTAAGAGATGATTTAGTGTCTAATGGATTGATGCAGGTAAAAAAATTTACTTGGCCAAAAGCTGCGGGGGAATTTTTGAAAATGATTAATAGATCTATTGCGTAATAGTCCACTGTAGCAATATGTATCATATGGGGCGGTCAAATTTTATAAAAATTATATCTCAAGACATGAAAATCTTATTAAATAACTTATTACTCAATAGATCTGATAAAATAAAGACATGAGAATTGGAATTGATGCCCGCTTTTTTGGTATCAAGCAAAAGGGTTTGGGACGTTATACGCAAAAACTGATTGAGAATTTGGAAAAAACCCCGAGTAAGGAGGTGATAGATTATTATATTTTTCTCAGAAAGGATAATTTTCAAGAATATCAACCAACAAATCCCAGATTTAGAAAGGTACTAGCGGATTACCCTTGGTATACTTTTTCTGAGCAATTGCTTTTCCCTTGGTTGCTCTATCGCTATCGACTAGATCTGGTCCATTTCCCTCATTTTAATGTGCCGATTATGTATAGCAAGAGGTTTTTGGTAACTATTCATGACCTGACTTTGATCCATTTCCCAACTGTTAAAAATAGTACCTTGCACCCCATTTTCTATCGAATAAAATTTTTCGTGTATAAGATCGTTATTCGCTTGGCTATTCAGAGAGCTGTTGCAATAATTGCTATTTCTCATTTTACTAAAAAAGACATCCTGGATAATTATGGAGAATCGCTTGCAAATAAGATAAAAGTTACCTATGAGGCGAGTGAGGATTTTTGTATGTTGAGTGCTAGTGGGGGTGGTCAAGTTTTGCAAAAATATGGTATAATAAAACCATATTTGATTTATGTTGGCAATGCTTATCCGCACAAAAATCTGGATAGATTAGTGCGTTCATTTAATTTAGTTGTAGGGGGGAAAAAAGATTTGCAGTTATTGCTAATAGGAAAGAATGATTATTTTTATGAAAGACTAAGGAGATTAGTGCTTAGCGAAAAAATAAAAAATATTCTCTTTCTTTCTGATATTACTGATTATGAGTTGGATATTCTATTTCACAATTCATTGGCTAATGTTTTCCCTTCGCTTTATGAAGGGTTTGGATTGCCACCGCTAGAAGCGATGTCCAAGGGAGTGCCGGTCATTTCTTCAGATCATCCTTGCATGCGGGAGATATTAGGGGAGAGCGCTTATTTTTTTGATGGAAAAAATATCTCCTCGATTGCTCAGGCGATGAATGTAATAATAGATTCAGGTGATTTAAGGCATTCATTGGTTGAAAGCGGCTATGAACAAATTAAAAAATATAGTTGGAAAAAAATGGCGCGAGAAACCCTAGTAATCTATTTGGAACATGCTGCCAATCCTCAACTATAAACTAAGATCAAAAAAAATAAATGCCAAATAAAATTAGAAAAAGAATAACGCCGCAAATGCATGATGTTCGTCTAGTGGATGACTCAGGTAATTTGATTTTGGCAAAAATACGGCAAACCAAGAGTCCTTCTGATTTAAGGTTTAAGGAAAACCCTCCGAAACCAAGGATTTTTGATGGCAGTATGTTGAATGGGACAAATAAATCCAATACTTTGAGTGCTTGTGATATCAAGGTTGTTCAGCAGGTGCCTGAAAAAATTCAACAAGCTAGAATCTACCAATTTGGTCAGGTTTTTAATGCGGAGGATATTCCTGTTGTTCAATACGCAAGCCCTATTATTCGGGAGAGGAAAAGAGCAGTGGTGCGGAAATCTATGAATACTGAGGTAGCACCGGTTTTTTTACCGAAAAAATCCGCACCGCTAGTGGATGATTATCAATTTGGAACTTCTTCTAATTTGAATAGGGATCACATAGTTGGGCAAAAAACAGTGCTTAGGCGGGATGTTGTCGCAGCTTCAAGGAGTCAGGTTTTTTCTCCGGTAAAATTGAAACAGGCGGGGGAGGCCTTGGATTTTTCTATGGGAAATAATTCATATGAAAAAATAGTAAAAAAAGAAGAAGTTCAAGACAGCGACCTTTTTCATTCCCTTTTCGCTATATTTTCTCGGGTAAATTTTAAAAAAACCACCTTTTCTTTTTCAGGCATGGGACTGGGTATTTTTTTATTGATAATTAGTATTAGTTTTTTTAATAAAGGTTTGAAGTTGCGTGATTCTATTTTAGGCACCGGAAAAGAAGCTTATATCAATCTAGCATTGGCTAAAGACGGGATGCTGACTCAGGATTTCCAAAAATCTTCTTTTGAATTTAGTGAAGCGCGGGATAAATTTACTACCATTTCTCATGAGATTAATGATTTGGCTGGAATCATTGTGCCCTCTTCTCGCTATATTCCATTTTTAAGCAAATTATCTTCAGGGAATAGCTTGGCTCAGGCAGGGAGAGATGTTTCACGCATCGGAATTTTAGCGGGAGAAATTATGCAAACTATGGACACCGTGAAGAATCCATTGAATAAAGAAAATAATTCTATTTCTTTTCTCGAAATTTTGAAAAGCACGGATAATAATTTACGTGAGATTTTAACCTTAGTGGGTGATGCAGAAGATGAATTGGCACAAGTGAATGTGGATGATATTCCAGAAGAACAAAGGGTGCAATTTGTTGAGTTGCGCAGTAAGTTGCCAGAGATAAAAATATTTATCAGTAGTTTTTTGGAGAGTAGTGAGATTATGGCAGACGTGCTAGGAGAGAATGGTCCGCGGAAATATTCATTTCTTTTTCAAAATAACCAAGAGATGAGAGCTACTGGAGGATTTATCGGGACATATGGCATCTTGGACATTTTTAATGGTCGAGTGCGCAATTTCTTTATCGATGGTATTTATAATCCAGATGGGCAGCTGCGGGAAAAGATTGTTCCTCCTGTGCCCATTCAAAAAATGTCGGCGACATGGAGCTTGC
>JBAZXY010000145.1:0-3264 GCA_041659585.1 Parcubacteria group bacterium
TGCCGTAGTATTATAACTTGGTAAAAAGGAGTTCCGACCTTTACATGAATTACTATTGAAACAATTACCTTCTATTAATTAGGATAAGTCAGTCAACTATATTATAATTAATTAAATATATAATATTAGAATTTTTATCCAACCTGATAGCGCTATTAATACAAGTTAATAAATTATTAAATATTAAAAAACTTATGAAAAAAATCACTCTTTTCAGCGGCTTATTATTAGGCATCCTCTTGCTTGCTGGTTGTGGCAGCTCATCATCCAGCTATCCTGAGCTCTATGTCCAGGAAAGCCTTCCTCAATATACTGATGCCAATCTGGTGCAAGTAATCACCAATGGGCCCACACTCAAAGAAGGTGTCTTGCTTCGCCTGGAAAGCGCTAAGGACGTGAAAACAATTGCCGCCTACTATGATGAACAAATGGCTAAATTAGGTTGGACGATGCCTGCTCAGAATGAAGCCACTGAAGCATCTTATGCGACCCAATATAACAATGGCAAGAAATATGTCCAAATTACCGTTTCTCAGATTACCGGATCCAGCCGAACAATCACACTTAACTTCATGGAACAATAACTAAAAAACCATACATCCTTCATAAACTATAACATAATCAAATATTATCCATCTAATAGCTACATGGTATTTTTTAGCCAAAAGCGAAGAATGCTTTGATGCATAATAATACTAATTTCACCCAATAAAGTAAAAAGTCATCCCTGAAGGATGGCTTTTTGATTTAAACTTTTTCCAAGCAAAATTATTACAAAAAAAGCCCTTTCCAAGATTCCGGAAGGGGCTCTTTGCGACTCAGGAGGTCTTTTGGAAAAATTTATCCAATAAACTTTCTATTTGGCATTTTTTCCAAAAGCATTCCAGGGCAGTTTTATTCTTTTTTCGCCAGCCTGATCCAGGACCCACTGCACATAGGTATTGCTATTGGTTCCAATCAAAGAATAGTTTTGGCTGTGCGGATAATTTTTCTGACTCGCCTTGATGATGTCAATCATCCTTTCGGCAATCTCTCCATCAACCTTGTCCAATAATTCACTTTCCCACTGCCATTTATCCAGAAAAGAAAACATTTCAATGCCCTCAAAAGGTGCATAGCGATTCAAGTGCAAATACCCCCAAGCTTTGTCTTTATTTTCTCGAAACAACACTTCCCATCGAGAAAGCTTGCCCTTTTCATTGCACACTAGCCAAGAATGGACGGCAAACACAAAGGGCGCATGGGCAGGACAATGAAAAATAAAAACTTCATCCTTATTTTGATCAATTAACTTGTTATAATCAATATTATTCATTTCTTGAAACTACGCTTAATTATAGTTCAATTATAACATAGGTGCCTTATTCAATCACTAAAAACAGAAAACCCACCGAAGCAGATTTTCCGTCTCGGTGGGTTATTTTTTTTGCATCGTATCATGCATGGCCTGCAGTGACATCTCCTCAGCAGCACGCAAGACCTCATTCACTGTTGGATCATTTTGATATACCGGATGACCTGGAGAATTTTCCAATGCATATACATTAAAACGAGATATTGGAAAAGTGTCTATTTTTCCACCACTCAACACAGTTGGTACACCATCGGCAATGCGCAGTCTGAGAAGATTAGCAGCTACCTCAATCAGTTTTTCATCTTTCAGCGGTACCCCCATAAGCGCCCAGGTAATGCCATGCCATTGGATAATCCAAATATTATACAACTTATTTCTTTCTGTCCCCGGTGCATAATGCTGATGTTCGACATATGTGATAAACTCCACAACTCCCGGCCTGGGCGGAGATATCATTCCGACATAAAATAAAAAACTGTCGTCAGAAACTGCTTTCATGATTTCTTCATCATTCGCAATCCTAAAAGGGTTATCTTCTTTTTTCATCCATCAACCTCCTGAGTAATTTTTTGTCTTGTTTTTTACATACTATTCTAAAAAATAGATGCAATGCCTGATGTCCCTTTTTGTAACTAATTTCCTTTGATTTTTAATGTGCCCATTGACCCGTCTTAGAACATAATCCAAGTCAATAAATTATTGTAATTCATTATCAATCTGCGGTCAAGGCTAACTTGACGCATTGGATGATTAGTACTATATTGAAGTTAGTACATTCTAGTTCAATATTTGTATACGCTGGGAATTTGCCCCCCTTACTTTTCCTGAATTTTCAGCGTGTTGTTCAGAGACATTCATTGTCTCCAGAGGTTGCTTAGATTATACAATGCATCTTCATGGCTTCTTATTTTTTTTAGACAGCCCCGACTCCTTCCACAAAGGAATATGATAGCATTGTTGCTCTAACCTCTGAATTTGATCTTTGATAACCAAAGAATGTACCACCCCGGGGCGTTTTCACATTGTGATTACGCCCTATTTTTTTCATCTCACTTCCATCATTTCTTCCCCGCTAAAAAAGTTATCCACAGCCTTGATTTACTTTTTAATAATTTGTGGTATAATATATTCATAGCTAGGTTTTAAATATATTTGTGTTTTAGGGGGTGTTGTTGCAAAACAAAAACAAATATACAGTTGAATAAAAATGTCAAAGTTAGTTGCTTTGAAAACAAAAGACAGTTTCTTTACGGGAAGTTGTCTTTTGTTCTTTTTAGGAGAATGAGACTTATATCAAAAAATTCTATTCAAGGAAAGGAGGAAAATCATGACATCATTAAACAAGAGGTCTTCCTGTACAACTTTTGATAAAAGATCTGCGTTGAAGATTGCTCAACGAATTGTCGCTCTCTGCTCAGTATCCAAGCAGTACAATGCCGCACAAAGAAGGGATTCCGTAAACTATGTTTATAATAACTTGGTCGGAATACCCTAGGTGACATACAGCCATACTGTTGAAATTCAAATTTGAATTTCTGATCTCAATGAGATCATACATCAGTAGGGCTGTTTTTTTGGAAAAAAATGACCGGAACTAGTCCAGCCATATCACATATTTTGTATTTATTTCCGGTGCTTTATTTATAACGCAAAGCATCCAAAGGATCAATACTACTAGCTCTTCTCGCTGGAACCACCCCCGTCAGAAATCCTACAACAGCAGCAAAAATAATAATACCCAAAACAAAGGCTGGCGGACTGTAAAAAAGGTCCACTGACTCACCTCCGAAACGTTTAGCTACTAAATTAATCGAGATGTTAAATATCTCCCCTCCTAGGTAGCCAATGGCCACACCACCCAAGCCCCCCAAGAAACCCATTACTGTAGCTTCCGTAACAAACATCAGGGA
>JBAZXY010000146.1:0-3227 GCA_041659585.1 Parcubacteria group bacterium
TAAAAAATTTGAGGAATTGCTGACAGAAAAAAAGATTATGAAAATAAAAGCCGAATGGGGACTGGCAATTAAATTGGGAGAGGCTGCAATGGATGTTTTGGATCCGCAAGGCGCGGTGCCGGATGGTATAGTGAAGGACACTAACGCGTATAGCGTGGTCACGAGGCTGGTTTTTGGAAAAAATACTTTTTTGTTCACCGGAGACTTTCCGGAAACCAAAGAGGATGATTTAATCGCCAGCGGAGTGGATTTGAAAAGTACTGTTTTGAAAGTGGCTCATCATGGTTCGAAATATGCTACTTCGGATAAATTTTTGCAAGCAGTGAGTCCTCAGTGGGTCATTCTTTCGGTGGGAAAAAATAATCGCTTCGGTCATCCGGCGCCAGAATTGCTGGAGCGTTTGCGCCATAGCCAGGCGGAAATTTTGCGCACAGATGAGCAGGGGGATGTTGAATTTGCGTGCCCTTCCGTGCAAGAGAATTGTGCTTTGTAGTATTAAAGCATGATTTACAATCCCATCATTTTTTGCGATAATAAAAATATAAAAATAAATCTAAAAATAAAATGATTGATAACAAAAAAATTCCAACTTGGTTGGGAACAGCAATAATTATTATTTTTGCAACTACTGCCGCAGCTTTTGTGTTAATGTACGAAAAAAATAAGAATGATGTACAAATAAGAAATGTCGTGGCAATTCAACCTAAAAAAATTAAAACTATTCAAGATCAACCAAGGCAGGAACAACAAAATAATATTGAACAAGATATCCAAACACCTGTAGCTGGAATAAGCAATGTAGAATTGTATACAGTAGATGATTTTTTAAAACAAAATGGATCAATTTCAGATGAAGACGCGAATACAATCAAGGAGTTGACGGGCTACAACAAGATGCTTAAATATAATAGTGAAAAAAATATACGAATAGAAATAGTGAGAGATAATTCCGATAAAAATATTATATATTTTACAGATGAAAGATTTTATATCGACCATTCATTAATAGAGCCCGATATTTATAAGCTTAATCTAAAGACTAGTGAGTTGACAAATATTTACAAGGCAACTAATAACTTATATGACATTGTATTAATCGGAATTAAAAACAATAGTCTGCTTTTTTTCAAAAAAGGAATTAATGATTCTCCTGGACCTTGCCTTAATCAATGGGTTGATGCATACGAACATCCTCTTCCGCGATCTGGAAAGTGGCTAAATTCTTATAACGGAGGATTTTATCAAGATGACCTAAGAACAGTTCAATCAATTGACATTAATAATACAAATACTGGGTTCTCTAATTTTACTATTCCTAAGGCAAAATATCTTAGCGAATTAGCTTCACAAAAAAAATGCAGGGATAAGATTTATAAGTCAAATAACGACTAGGAATTTTTAGTATTTTAAAAAATTAAAAGGCAGAACTCAATGAGTTCTGCCTTTTTTTATTTTGTCGGCATATTAACCGAACTTTTTATGGAACGTAGTAGATATAATGAACTGTATAGCCATTAATATCCATATCATGTTGACTAATTGTGTGACAAGTTGGTGGATCACACCAGTTTGAATCCCGGATAATCAAATGCATATGTCCATTGGAATCATTGTAGCTACTTACAACAATTCCCACATGTCCAACATTAGGCAATGTATCCTTGTCAAAAACCACTATTGCTCCAGGAATTGGAGTGTCGCCAGTTTTGTATCCCGCTTCAATTGCCTTAGCATAATATGTCCATGCATCTCCAGTGAATAAGTTGCCTTGAGCATCTTTTATGCTAGTCTCGGTCTTAACATAATCAACACACTCTCCGCCAATATCATTGATTTGCTTGATGAATCCTTCCACTACCGTATTTCTGAAATCTCTGAAAGAGGTTGGCTCAAAAACTGGTGTCAAACTTCTTGATCCTCCCATTGTAAAATTGAGTGTTGAGTTTGTGGAAATTGCTATCCCACCTTCTTCCCAGCGCACAAAGGCATAACCTGCCTTGTGTTTGGCAATAAGTGATACCATATTGCCACCGCTATAACCAGCACTGCAATTGCTATTTCCTCCATCATCACAATGGATCAAAGGGTCTGCCTCACCACTTACCACCGAACCTTTGGTGGTGTCCGGATATACATTTACATTAGAAACCACCGGCGTAAACACCGCGGTCACATTCTTATCGGCATTCATCATCACTGTCAATTCCGGATTATAATAGCAAGCCACTCCATCATCCCAGTGATCGAATTCCCAGCCGGCATTCGGATTGGCGGTCAAGATCACGGATGAGTTTTTAGTAATTCGATACTGGCAAAGAGCGGAAGTGTTGACGTTACAAGCGATATTATTGCCTGTTACATTCCCTCCTGCTAAAGGATCAATAGTAATCATCAATTGCCAGGCCGGCAGAGGGATATCTGGGGTGAAATGACCACCAAAAGAGAAATTAGAATGTAATAAGGAAAGTCCTGAATTCCAATTACCGATTGAGCTGCCATATTTATTATAATAAGCTGTGCAATTATTCCAGTTAGCATCGCAAGATAGACCATGGGTTGGATAATATGGAGGATATCCACCATTAGAGGTGGTGTAATTATAAAAACCTCCACAAGCGATACGAATATGTGCATCAGCAGCATTAAAATAAAGCGCATTATGATTATACGCATTGCCATAATAAATCACGGAATCATAAGTATACTGCCCTATGGTATATGGTCCGGGAGTGGACCAGGCAGACAAATCATAGCCAGATGCCGAAGCATTTTGAGTAACTGAAAAAAATGTTAAGATGAAAAACAAGCATAAAACTTTTTTCATTTTTTCTCCTTGGTATGTTTTAGGTTTTTCTGAATTTCTGGTAAATGATCTGGTTTCTGAATAAGCTAGGTTTTCATACGATTCTCCTTTATGGTTGAATTTAATCTGGATGTAATTGTTAAAAAACTAATGTTGGCAGATTAGCAAAAAAAAACGGTTAATGTCAAATATCTGCGATTAATTAATGATGGATAGGAAGATGCATAAATCGTATTTCGGAAAAATAAGTTGAGGGGATGAGTGTCTTGGTTGCCAACTAATTTTCTTCGTGATAAATTATACTATAGTAATAAATAATTAACTTGAAAAAAATTATGGATAATCATCCAAAAAAAGAAAGAACGTTTATCATCCTGAAACCGGATGCGATTCAGCGCGGTTTGATGGGAGAAATCATTGCTCG
>JBAZXY010000147.1:0-3220 GCA_041659585.1 Parcubacteria group bacterium
AGCGGCTTTAGGAGGCAAGGTGGAGATTGAGACTATTAGTGGCAATTTAATTTTGAAGATTCCTACGGGCACACAGTCAGGGGAAACTTTCCGTATTAAGGGTGAAGGAGTGCCGGATTTGGGTGGAAGGAATATCGGCAATCAATTAATAACTGTCGTAGTTAAAGTGCCGAAGAGCTTGAGTCGGGAGCAGAAGAAAATCGTGGAACAAATGCGTGATCAGGGAATATAAGTAATATTTTTTTAGCCTCATCCTCCTTTGCTCCTGGAGAAAAGGAGGTTTTTGTTCTTTTGTGCGGAAACATTTATGGGTGGGAAGAAACTAGAAAAACATTTAGCACTAAAAAATAAAATTGCCTTATTTTAGCTAAGAATGGCAATATGAGTTTGACAAGAAGGATAAATAGGTGTATAGTAATATACTGCAGTCAGAGTGACGGCAGTAACAGGGCAGTGGGCTCTTTTAAAATTTTTTTTGGAGGATGTTGAATTATGGAAATACAGACACTCGGAGATGGCGATACCAGTAATAATTATGGTGCGGTTGATAATTTATTATTGGAGCCCCTGGGCTCTATTGCTATTCCGGCGATGACTGATAAGTTTATGATACGCAAGCACTTTATCATTGATGAAAGTGAAAAAGCTCGAGTGCGTATTGCCCGTTTTGGATTTAACTTTAAGGAGCACTTTCTTTGGAGTGAAGATGGCGCAGATCCAATGAGGCCAGCTGCCACAATGTATTGTCATCAAGTAAAGAAGCCGGTACAAAGCAATGCCATAATTAGGAATCTTGGTGCTGATCATCAGATGGAAACTACGCTGGACATGATGTTTGCTTTGATGGAAAAACAGGCCAATAAAGAAAATAGCATGCTATTGTTAAACGGCTATGCGAACATTTTTTTTGTTCGCGATGATAATCGCCGAGTTCTTTGGACGGTTTTTGGTTCCTGGAAAAATGGCTGGTATATTGATGCCAAGCTATCCGGCGTGGATAAGTGGCACGAGGGTCATCGTGTTTTTTCCCTTGCTAAGGGCAACCCTCTTCATTAAAAAATAATTTGCTGTTGCCCTAATGGCTCTTTGAGAATTCTCAAAGGGCCATTTTTTTTATGCAAATTTTTGTGATATGGGATACCGGGCTTTTATTTTTTGGTAATTGGGATTATAATTAAAAAGTAAATAAATAATATTAAAAAATATATGGATATTTTCGCCGCCCTTATGCCGCTGCTTATTCCTTTTGCAATCTTTTTTATTCTGCCTGGTTTTCGCGTGGTGAAGCAGTATGAGGTGGGGGTGGTGTTTCGTTTTGGAAAAATTATTTCTAGTCGTGAGGCAGGACTGAATTGGATTGTGCCATATATTGATAAGATGGTGAAAGTAGACTTCCGCACCATCACACTACCGGTTCCTACTCAGAAAATTATTACCAAGGACAACGTTTCGGTTGATATTTCGGCGGTGGCTTATTATCAGATTGTCGATGCTCAAAAGAGCATCGTGGCTATTGAAAATGTAATGAGCGCCATCAATCAGATTGCGCAAACAACCATTCGGAATATTGTGGGTCGTTTTCAGTTGGATGAAATCCTCTCTGAACGGGATGCTATTAATAAGGAAATCCGTTTAGTGCTGGACTCATTTACGGAGGCTTGGGGGGTGGTAGTGTCAATTGTGGAAATCAAGGATATTGAATTGCCGGAAAATATGCAGCGTGCCATGGCTAAGCAAGCTGAAGCGGAAAGAGAAAAAAGAGCTAAGGTGATTGCGGCTGAAGGAGAATTGCTGGCCAGTCAGAAGCTTGCAGAAACAGCGGATGTGATGGCAGCTCATCCCATTGCGCTGCAGTTGCGTAATTTGCAAACGATGTCGGAGATTAGCATTGAAAAAAATTCCACTATTATTTTCCCTGCTCAGTTTATGTCGACAGTGGCGGACATTCAAAATTTTATGGCCAAGGAGGGCGTGACCGTTAATAAATAATTTTTTTTCACATGGATTTAGCTTTGCTTTTGGGGAAAATTGGAGTTTCACCAGCTCTGACACAGGATATTTCCTTGTTGCTCGTGGTGACAGTTTTTAGTCTTATTTTCAGTATGTTTATTGGGCGTTATAAGTTGGTCACCATTCTAGTTAATATTTATGTGGCTTTTGCAGTGACGACTGTGCTGCCGATGCAATTTTTCACAGACTATTTATATAGATTGGTTTTTTTCTTGGCGCTGGTGGTTGTTCTTACTTTGCTGGATAAAAAATTATTTGAAGTGTATATTTCCGGATCGGGAACTGGATTCTTGTGGTGGGTTTTTGTAATGAGTTTTTTGGAAGTTATTTTTCTACTCAGTATAGTTTTAGTTATTGTACCAAAAAAGATTGCCCTGAGCTTTGTTTCTCCTGCTGCTATGGAATATTTGATTTCAGAAAATGCGCGATTCATCTGGATGGTCGTTCCATTGATTTTTATGGTTTTTATTCATAAGCGACTTAATCGCTAGAGGCATTGACGAGAATTCTAAAGATGCTATACTAAGAAAAGTTATTCTTTTATAACTGATTTTGTTTTTTTGCAAAAAATAGAATATGCGCTTCAGCCATAGGCTGACAGGCATAGTAGACACGCACATAATGCGCTCATAGCTCAGTTTCGACTATAGGTCGACCAGTCTATGGCTGGGGTAGATGATTTGATAAATTTTGCAAAATAAAAAATACAATTATATATGCGCTCATAGCTCAGTTGGTAGAGCAGTTGCCTTTTAAGCAAACGGTCCCAGGTTCGAGTCCTGGTGGGCGCACAATCAGAAAATCCCGCAAGGGATTTTTTTGTTTGGCCCGCCAGGATGAGAACGGGGAGGTATCGGGAACCGGGAGGTTCCCGTTGGGGGTGGCCGACGAAGAATGAGGAGGGCAAGAGGGCGCCTGCCTGCCGGTATGAGAGCGAAGCGAGTGAGATGTCCTGGTGGGCGCACCCCGTAAAGTCGCCTTGCTCCCACGGGGCAAGCAAGTGGAATCCTGCAAGGGGATTTTTTAATTGGTAATATTTTTCCCCTTGCGCCATTTTCTCTCCCGGGGTATAATCTAAATACAGAAATAATCTGTCAAAACCAGCTAGACGCTGGAAAACAAAAATAAAAAAACAATTATTATGCCAACAATAAGTTTATCAAAAATAAACGATTCCAAGAAGTAGGGCCCGAGGCTCCTAGTTCTTTTT
>JBAZXY010000148.1:0-3213 GCA_041659585.1 Parcubacteria group bacterium
ATTATCCCACAAATAGGAATAGAGAGTGATTTGCTTTTCCCGCAGACTCTTTGTCACTACCTCACTCTGTGAAGCCTTTTCCGCTTGCCTTTTCAGCATTTTGAGATGAGGTTTGATTTCTTCCGCTAAACTCTTAGCCTTGTCCAAATTATCCCGAGTGGATTCCAATTTACGCAAAGACCGATCCTTCTTGATTTGATATTGCTTCACTCCGGCCGCTTCTTCAATAATAGAACGTCGATCAATGGGAGCAGCGTTCAAAACGGCGTCCGCCATCCCTTGATTAATAATAGAATAACTTTCTTTCCCGATGCCGGCTTTGGCCAGAATATCTACCACATCCTGCAACCGGGCACGCGAGCCATTCACCAAATATTCACTTTCTCCGCTACGATAGATTTTGCGGGCAATGGACACCTCCTCGAATTCCAAAGGAATTTTCTTATCTGCATTATCAAAATATAGCGTCACTTGGGCGCTGCCCAACCGAGCTTTTTTTCCTGAACCAGCGAAAATAATATCTTCCGCTTTCTTGCCACGCAAGTTCTTCATCGATTGCTCTCCCATCACCCAGCGCAAAGAATCGGCAATATTAGACTTGCCGGAACCGTTTGGTCCCACCACCGCGGTGATACCCCGGATGCCATCGTGGGTCGTTGAAAAATCCAACGTGGTTTTGTTGGCGAAAGATTTGAAACCAGCAATTTCTAGTTTTTTGAGATACACGCTTCCTGAAACATAAAACATGCAACATGAAACAAAAAATGTATCATATCGAAATATTATATGTTATATATTATATGCTATATAGTTATTGTACTACAATTTTAGATTTTAGAGAAATGCGGCTACGTCTTCTGATCCTGGTTATTTATGCAACCAATAGAGAAAGGAGTTCACTAAGAAACTATTGGCGTTGATTCATTTATAGCTTCAATATCACTCAAAATCAAATTTATTCTCTCTTCAACTCTTGCCCTTTCCCTAATAAATTCAGCTTTTTCCTCTTCCAATCTCTCTTTTTCAACATCATCCTGCGCAGCGAGAATCTCTTGATCCCGCCTGTTAATCGCCACATCACTTTCTTCGACCATTCCTTCCGCTTTCAGAAATTGATCCTCCAATATCCTCACTAACGCCAAATCCTCCACTCTCTTTTCATTTATATCCGCATCTGGAATAACACTAACCTTTTCTTCAAATTCATCACGCAATTTAGCATTGCCTTGAATAAATTCCATCGCCAATTCCATTGGACTCACCTGGCTTTTAGCAGCCTCTTCCTTGATGGTGGCATGGGATAATTCCATATTCGCAAATGAATTTTCCAATACTTTCAATGAATCCGTCATCCTAGCTTGTTTCTCTTGAGCTAAGTCCGGCAAAGCTGATGGCGCTGGAGGCTGCTGTGATATAGCTGGCGGAGCTTGAGGCATTGATGGCGGTTGCTGAGGAGCTACAGGTGGCTGTTGCGAAGGTGCTGGAGGTTGCTGTGGTGAAATTGCTGATAAAGTGCTAGCTGTACTTTGCTGGTATCCCATCATAACTTCCATAGCAAGACGAATATTGGTGCTCGTAGAAACTTTTACACCCTTAGGCTCCTTGCCTAATTTTGCGTTGAGGGCCTTTTTCAACCCTATTCTTTGTCCAAACATATCGTCCAGCAATTTCTTTGGAGGAATACCCAAATTTCTAGCCGTCTCACGCAAAATATCCTCCGTAAACATATTTTTATCTAGTAGATTCAGCAATGCTTTGGATCCCCCATCAACATCAATAGCCTTTTTCAGCTTCCCTTCAATTTTGAAATTAGTATCCCCTGATAATTTGCTCAAGATTTCTTGCAAAAATTCCGGCTTCACTGTTTCAGTGCTCATCGAGCCTGAAATCAACATATGTCCTCGTATATTCTTTCCCTGGGAAAATCCGCCCGGAATAGTCTTGTCATCCATTATGTTTTTTGTGAAAACATAGAATTTATTTTCTTGCGGAGACCACACTACATAACCGCCATAACCTTTTTCAAAAACTGCCAATTGTCTTGAAGAACCTTCTCCATTCACTCGATTATACCATCTGTCTTTATCCGCTTTTTTCATTGTATCAATCAAAACTTTTCCAAAGCGAGTGCCAGTGTCTAGCACAAAACCATCTTTCCCTAATTTCTCAATCTCCCTCTCCCCATAACTCATCTGGTCCTTGAAAAATTTTACAAATTGAGACAGGGCCTCCTCTTTTCCATTATTGGGATTAATATAGGTGTGATTTTTCAAATAGTCCGCTGAAAGACTAGCCTTTGGATCAACATTTTGCTTAATAAGTTCCAAGACGTCTTCTACTTTCATTTTATTTGAAAGACCATATAAATTCTCGTAATAATTTCCATAGACCTCTTTTTCTTCCGCACCAAAATCAAGGTTGTCATTTTTCGTCACAAAATCAACATATCTACCTAGATAAGCTTGTTGTGTTTTGTCCAAAAGCCCCAAGCTAACCAAGGTCTCATAGACAAGTTTTGTGGCGGAAGTGTTTCGACCGGATTCCTTTCCATGATGATCAGCAATTACTCGCGCACCATCTTTGTCAGCGGTCACACCATCTTTTTCCGAAGTATCCATAATAAATCCTTTTTCTGCTGTTTTTCCCGGTGCTACAAAATTCACCTTACTCATATCCACTTGCATTCCAGCCAACTCCATCAACTTCAAACAGCTATTACCATCCAAATCAGACCTTCTCTCGATTGCCCACTGACCGGTTGTTGCATCAAATCTTGCAAAACCATGCACCGCGAAATCATCCCACACTGCCCTGGTCACTTTTTTAAAATTCTCTTCCCGTTCTTCCGGAGTGGCACCATTCAAATCCGCATAGCTAAAGTTCGAAGAAGCTTCTAGTTTACTGACTGTGTGCCAAGCGACTGCCCGAATGGGATAATCCAGTTCTTCTGAAATTTTTTCTGATATCTTTGTAATATTCGCCCCCAACTCCCCCTCCCTCTTCCTCAAAAGCTCCAGCATGCTATCTCTGGCCGCCACTAATTCTGCCACTTCCTGGGATGCTGGCATTTGAATCGATTGATTCATGTTTTGTGCTGAAGGGATTAGGGTTGTTGTAGCGGCAATGGCCACCGCCTGATTTCTTTCTCTTAGCAATTCCAGTATGCCAGCTCTAATTTCAGCCAATTCTAGTCTTTCTTTTTCCAATTCCTTC
>JBAZXY010000149.1:0-3208 GCA_041659585.1 Parcubacteria group bacterium
GCTTATGCTATCGTGCAGGAGAGCAAATCCGTCGACGCAATGGTGTTGACGATAATGCATTTTACTCTGGGAGTCGGATAAACTCATCCGGTGTTACAAAAAAGGAGATTTGGTTATCAACCGAAGCTCCTTTTCTTTTTGCATAAATTAAGTTGAAAAAAAATAAAACCCGTATTAAAATAACGGCCGCTCCTCATTGGGACGGCCGTTATTTGTTGGATATCGCATACCATGAAAAGATATCTTCTTTGGATGCTCGATATCCGAGGATGTGGTGCTCTTCCGCTATTTTTCGCAGAGTACTGAGAGCGGCAGCGCATGCCGGGAACTTGTTTATGGCGGCTTGGCACAAAAACAATTTGCACACCAGCGATTGCACGGTGCAACCTTTTTTCCGGGAGAGATAGTTGCAATCCTCGCAACAAGGTTCACCTCGGAAGCACTTACCATTCTCAATGGCACAGGGATTGTGTTCCGCCAGGATTGCGCTGGCCTCGGCATAGAGCTCATCATAGAGCGCCGACAAGCGCTCGAAATCTGATGGCGACAACGGATACTGGCAGGCATTGAAGATCTTGTCCGATATCGTTTGTTTCGATAACATAATTTCTCCTTCTGATATGAATTTGCGAAAGAACTGCTTTTTTATGGTATTGAAAGATATCATGGAATGATCGTTTTGTCCAATTATTGGTGGGGCTTGAATAATGGGAAGAGTGGTGCGATAATAGATATATAAAGATTGAAGAAATAAATTTATGCTAGAGAATATGTCATTAAAAAATGTTTTTTTATTGATTGCCAGGCTTGCCTTGAGCTATCTTAGAAATGCTTCTTTCGTGACGTCCGCCACGATGATATTTGTCATCCTTGTCATTGTTCAAATATTTTTTCAAGACGAATTGGATGTGAATGCATTTGGACAAATCATTATGGCGTTGGAAAAAATCCCCTTCATCAACGGCTATGTGGATATGAGTGAGGGGAGTTATAATGAAAAAGATATTGCGAGTTTCTTTTTGCGGCTTTCATTTGTTTTCACAATCTTTACCGAAATAATCTATTATATCAAACGCTATATCCTGAAAAAAGAGCCTGCAGAAGCGAAGTGGGTTGATTTGAAAAAGCGCGCCTTGTTCGTCTTTCTTTCTATTACCATTTTGTCCGGAGCTGTTTTTTCCTATATCGCGCTGCAGACTGGAGGCGTGTTAGGTGTGATCTTAATAGCTGTAATATTTTGGCTCATAGCTATCGCATCGTCCTTGGCGTTCCTGCTATTTGATTTTTTGGCAAGGCGATTGGAGGAATTGAGGTATGGGAGGAAGATAAAAATAGACAATTAATTCATGGATTAGGCATAAGAGAATTATATGGACATCGAAAAAGAAATTGAAATCATACAAGAGCGCAACAGGCGAGTGGAAGCTGACAAGCGTTGGGAAGTTAGTTGGACGCGAAAACTTTTTATCGCGGCAGTGACCTATCTCATCGCCCTGTGGTGGATGACCAGCATCGGCGAAACTTCCGCCTATCTGAAGGCTGTGGTGCCGACCGGCGGCTATCTGCTTTCCACCCTTTCTTTGCCATTTGTCAAAAGGTGGTGGATGGGGAAGTTCCGAAAAAAATAAATCTGCCGGCGGAAATAAAAAAAGGTCATCATTAATTAACGCGTGACTAAAAAAATAACCTCATGGATCAAATTGCAAAGATTTCTCCAACCTATACGGAAATCATAAAAAAAATGGCTCAGTTTTTGAAAGATAAAAAATGGTCCCTATTTAAAAGAACTCTTCTGATTGTTTGGCCATTTTTTATCTTCTTTTTCTATTTTCCGGTATTCGAATTATTGCATAAGGGGGAAGAAGTTACATCAGAAAGTCCATCCTTTTTTATGTTTATTGGTGGCATCCTTCTTCTTGGAGGCTTTGCCACTCTCTATGCTTATCTGATGCGACAAGTGTTCTTTATTGAAAAAGTTATTTGGATTGATTCTTTTTTTGACCAAAAGGAAATTTCCGATGCGGAGAGTTTTAGGATAGCGAGAAAACTTTTTATTCCTGTAATAAAAATGAAAGTGCTATTGTTTCTGAATTATTATTTAATCGGGTTCATTTTTTATTTCGGTGTCTTGGCTGGGATTATAAGTGCCATTCCCTATGTAGGAGAGGGTTTATTAGGGGAAACTACGGCAGTTGCTCTCATAGCTCAGCTATTATTAGGTCCCGTCCTAGTTTGGATATATTACTATTATTTAGATATTAAATTAAGGTATTTCTGGATGATTTATTTAGATCGATATGGCTCGGATGATTTTTCCTACAAAAATATTAAATTAGAAATGTTCAGGCTAAATGAGATTAGCAAGAGTGCATCCTATAAAAAGATAATTATCATGAATTTTGGAATAGCTTCTGTGAGTGCAATTACGAAAGGCATAATAGAGTCTTTGATTTCTTTCTTAGAGGGACTTGGAAGCTTTGGAATAGCTGCTGGAAATAGCCTGGATATGTTTATAGAAGAATATTTCAATCAGGCAGCTAGTATGGGAAAGACTTTTACAAAATATGTTCTATATAAGCACGCTCGAGCGGTTCTGTATGACGAAGAGCAGATTGTCAATAAGAGTCTATACTCTATAGGGGAAAAAGATGCATAAACAGAGATTGCTGCGCCAATTACTGCTTTGCCGTTCGCCAAAAATGGGGGGAGGAGGTAGAATGAAGACACGATTCGTTGTTCCTATAAAACTGCAAACCAATTTATGAGGAGGGAAAGAGATGCTGCAAACAAATTGCATTTTGTTGCCGCCGATTAACTCGGATGGCTTGCGAATTTCGGTGATGTCGCGACACACTTTGAGTGACGGCATCACGCCGGATGAGCGGATCTTGCCCGATTCCTATGACTTGTGGCTGAAAGATTTGGCTCCGCCAGACTGGCTGGTCGGCAAATACTATCGCGGAGAAATAAGCTTTGCCGACTATAGCGACTCGTATCTGACGCATCTGCGCCAGGATCTACAGGTGGCTATCCTGAAAGTGATCGCACGCTACGGTCTGCGCAAAAAAGTCATGTTGTTATGCATTGAACGGTCGCCGGTAATGTGTCATCGGACAATTCTGTTGCATGAATGTTGTCGGCATGAGCCAGAACTGCGCATTCAAAACTTCTGACCCCGGTGTTTCCACGAAAACGCCGGGTTTTTTAT
>JBAZXY010000150.1:0-3197 GCA_041659585.1 Parcubacteria group bacterium
GCAAAAGCATAAACCAGCTTTACTGAGAGACCCATCAGTCGATCAGTTACGAAAGTAGAATTTAGTGAACCGACTATCGCTTATAGGAGCGTAGAAGATCATCAGATAAAAGTTACCCTGGGGATAACAGGCTGATCCCTTCCAAGAGTCCACATCGACGAAGGGGTTTGGCACCTCGATGTCGGCTCATCGCATCCTGGGGCTGGAGAAGGTCCCAAGGGTATGGCTGTTCGCCATTTAAAGCGGTACGTGAGCTGGGTTCAAACCGTCGTGAGACAGGTTGGTCTCCTATCTGCTGTGGGCGTCGTTGCTTGAGAAGAGTCTTTCCTAGTACGAGAGGACCGGAAAGAACAAACCTCTGGTGTACGAGCTGTTCCGCCAGGAGCACTGCTCGGTAGCTACGTTTGGAAAGGATAACCGCTGAAAGCATATAAGCGGGAAGCCTCCTTCAAGATAAGGCAACTTTTTCGATTCATTTCGAAATACAATTTCCTAGAAGATGACTAGGTCGATAGGTCTCAGATGCAAGTGCAGCAATGCATTAAGTCGAGAGATACTAATAAATTGAAAATTACACTCTTAAATTTATTTTTTAGTGACATATAATGTGCAACATATGATAATTTATTATCGTGTGTCTCATGTTACTTGTTGCTAAATAGGTTAGCGGTTAATAGTTTCTAATGATACTACTGGATCAATTTGATTTAGTGGAATGGTTATGATACTATGTTTACAAGTAAATAAACAATATGAAAGTATTTTTTACCAAATACGGAGAAAGTCTGAAATTCACTTTTCTAATCTTTTCTGTAATTGCCATTGCAATTTTTTCATTTTTGTTTTTTGCTCCAGTGATTAATGCATTTTAGTCAGTTTGAAAATAAAACATCAAGCTGCACCTATCAAAAAAACTATCAGACCTGAAAAATATTAAAAGAGAACATCGTTTTGGTGGTTCTAGCGAAGTGGCAACACCCGATCCCATTCCGAACTCGGCAGTTAAGCACTTCAGCACCGATGATATCTAGGCTTTAGTCTAGGAAAAGTAGGACACCGCCAAAACAATGTTCTTTTTTTATTGGAAAAAAAGCAATCTTGTGCTAAAATATAAAATATGGAAATAATAAACAATTTTTTACAGGACAAGTATAAGGTGAAAAGAGCAAAAATCGTAGCAGTTTTTATAGCTGTTTTTTTGGGCTTTGTTTTTTTTGTTTATTGGATGACCAGACCGACTCCTAGTTGTATGGATGGAAAGAAGAATCAAGATGAGCAGGGTATTGACTGTGGCGGGGTTTGCGTAGAAAGATGCAATAAGCCGATTATCATTGATTTGGCGGTGGAGGAAAAAGGCTTTTTAGCTAGCGGGGCGGTAGATGAATTTGATTTTTATGGGAAAGTGAAAAATCCTAATAACACTTTTGGAGGGGGAAAATTTAAATATGAATTTATTTTCAAAGATGCTCAAGGGAATGTTTTGGCAACAAAAGATGGCTATAACTTCATTCTTCCTGGAGAAAGTAAATATTTAGTGGAGAATAATGTAGCGGTCAAGGGTGTTCCTGCAAAGATTGAATTTATGGTGACTGATTCGCAGTGGGTGGAATTTCAGGATCATTATGAGAAGCCTCAATTGAAAGTGGTAAATAAGAATTATAGCGAGATTCATTCGGGAGTGGGTTTTAGCGAGGCTTTGGGACTCCTTAAAAATGAAAGTCCTTTTGATTTTTCCTTAATTAAGTTAACTATCATTTTGAAGGATGCTAGTGATCAGGTGATTGCCGTGAATGGCACAGAAATGCGCACAGTGCGCAATGGTGAGAATCGTGACTTCAGAGCCTTATGGTTTAATAGATTCCCGGGGGAAGTGGTTGGTGTGGAGGTGCAAGCCGATGCTAATATTTTTGATTCGGATACATTTGCGCAAAGGAATTTTTCTGCAGAATATTTACAAAAGGCTGGTTATCGATAAGTGGTTATGAAATTTTTTTTAAAGCTGGATTGGATAATTATAATTGCAGTGTTGTTGCTTCTGTGTGTGGGATTGGTTACTTTGTATAGTATGTCATCTTTTGAGGGTGCTAGTGGTTTAAATTATTTTGAGAAGCAGCTCACCTCCATCGGTATTGGCATATTATTGCTTTTATTTTTTGCTTTTTTAGATTATCGTGTATTGAATTCTTACAGCACGAAATTATATTTTGTAATTATCGGAATTCTATCCTTATTGATTTTAATAGGCACCACTATTCGTGGAACTACCGGTTGGATAGGCTTGGGTTCTTTTAATATTCAGCCAGTAGAAATGACTAAGCTCATTATGATTATTTTCTTGGCCAGTTTTCTTTCCAAGAAAAAAACTTATTTGAGTGTCGTGGTGAGAACCATTGTTTCGATTATCTTGGTGCTTATTCCCGTATTGCTTATTTTAAAGCAACCTGATTTTGGATCAGCAGCTATTATTATTGGTATATGGACAGGTATGTTGTTTGCTTCTGGCTTAAATAAACAGGTGATAGCTGGTCTTGTTTTGGCGGGTATTATAGCTACTGCATCCGGATGG
This sequence comes from Parcubacteria group bacterium, assembly GCA_041659585.1. GTDB lineage: Bacteria > Patescibacteriota > Minisyncoccia > Moranbacterales > UBA2206 > UBA8518. The sequence goes on from JBAZXY010000150.1 coordinate 2,567, forward strand.
TTTATGTTGAAGGATTATCAAAAAGAAAGATTGGTAAATTTTGTCAATCCAGAGCGTGATCCTAGGGGAACCGGCTATAATGTATTACAGTCTATTGTGGCTGTGGGATCTGGTGGTGTTTGGGGTAAAGGATTGGGGCATGGTTCTCAGTCACAACTTAATTTTTTGCCGGAAAAGCACACTGACTTTATCTTTGCGGTTTTTTCTGAAGAGCTTGGTCTTTTTGGTTCGGGAGTAATTCTTGGTATTTTTGGTTTGCTCATTTATCGCATTAAAGAAGCAGCACGGTTGGCACGAGATAATTTTGGTTATCTCTTGGCTGTTGGGGTGGTCATGATGCTTTTCTTGCAAGTATTGGTGAATGTAGGTATGAATATTGGGGTGGCTCCGGTGGCGGGAGTGCCATTGCCTTTTTTGAGCTATGGGGGGAGTTCAATGATTTCTGTTCTAGCTTCTATTGGCATCATTCAGAGTATTTATATCCGGCGGATCAAAATATGATGATGAACATATAGGGTTGACTTTCTAGCTAGTTAGTAGTAGAATGGCAAGGTATAAAAATATGGAAAAAAGGTTTAATAATACAGATTTTTTAGCTAAGTGTTCAGTGTGTGACAACTCTCTGGAGGCA
>JBAZXY010000151.1:0-3118 GCA_041659585.1 Parcubacteria group bacterium
CCTAATAACAAAAAGAAAAAAAGCAAGCCAAAATGCGAGGTCCACAGCCAATGATCTAAAACATACAACATAAAGCATGAAGCATATAACACTAATGTGAAAATTTTATTTTTTTTATAACCCGTCAAGAACACGCTACCCAGAAAGACCAGCCATAAGGTTAGGCCAACCAAGCCCAACTCCGCCCACACCAGCAGAAAAACATTATGCACCGGCTGAATTTCCCAAATCTTTTTTTGCGGGTTCTTTTCATGTACTGCGTTAGTATAATTCCCCGCCCCTACCCCCAGCCAAAAATGCTCTCGGATCAATTCTTGGGCTTGCGCCACATACTCCACCCGATCCGTCACTGACTTTTTTTCCAACCGCGCCTCCCCCTGGGTGCGCGCCAGAAACAGGGGAGAAAAAGCACTCATCCAAATCAAAACTACTCCCAAAAAAACAAATCCCACTTTAACCAACTCATTTCTTTTTTCTTTGAACATGAAAAATATTCCCAAAAATCCAACAGTAAACACTAGCCAAGCACTGCGGGAAAAAGAAACTATCAAGCCCAAAAATATAATCATGTAGCATGCAACATATAACATGAAGTATTTATTTATTGAAATTTTTTGAGATTTGCTTGTATTTTGTATTATGATTATCAATAAAATAATCGCCAAATATCCTCCAAGTATATTAGGATGCGGAAATGAACCATACGCCCGCAGCCACCGGCCGGAAGCGTTTTCCAACACCGACGCTCCGCCTTGCGCCGCTTGATGCGCACTCATGCCTAACCATTTGGAAGAAAAAGTGTCCTGCAGCAAAAACTGACCGACAGCCAGCGCGCCCTGCAAAACGCCTGCGATTAATAATATCACTAATAATTTTTTCCAACTAAATTCAATTTTCTTCACCACCCAAAACAATCCTAGCACCAACACCAATTTCCCGGAAAAATACCCAGCCAATGGTTTATCCAAGGACCAAAAAATAGACACCAAAGACCAAATAAAAACTAAGCTACTAGAAATAAAAAGGATGGTTTTATAATTTAAAATTTTGTTATTGAAAATTGATTTAAAATTGGAAATTAAAAATTTTAAATTAAATTTTTCAAAATACCTTACCGCACTCACCATTAATAATAAACCCACTAAAATATCTACCCCATAAGCCCCTATCACTCCATATTCCCACTTAAATCCGCCCTTCCAAACTTCGCGCCCCAGCCACATGGTTTGCCATGGCAAAAAAAAGACCACGGCATAGAAAAGATTTTCAGTTATTTTTTTTAAATTCATTGCCATTAGCTCACTATTATCCTCCCTAATACTTATAATTCCTTAATTTTATGCTTCTTTGTGATATTTATCAAGCACTTTTTCATTCCTGTTATGCTTATTTTTTCCACCCAAACCAGAAAAATTATGCTATACTTTTTATATTGTTGATTATTTTTTAAAAATACAAAAATTATGTCTCTGCATCACGATAGTCCTCATATGCGTCATTTCATGAAACACAAAGAAATGAACGAACTCTACCTTTCCTATGGCATCCTCAATTTTGCCATCGGATTGATTTCCATTTTCATTCCTATTTACCTGTATAAACTCGATTATTCCATTCCGGCGATTTTGTTTTTCTTTTTCCTCAATTCCATCGGTTTTGTCCTGTTCTCCTATTGGGGCGCTCAGATTGTCGCTCGCCTAGGCGTGAAACACACTATGCTTTTGACGATTCCCATTTTCATCATCTTTTTTATCGGCCTCAAATTTATTCCGCAGTTCCCTTTCTTATTTTTCATCCTGCCCCTGCTACGCTCCTTCAAAATGATTCTCTATAATTATAGCTTTCATCTGAACTTTATCCAGCACTCCGATCGCAAACATCGTGGCCGGGAAGTTTCCATTATCCAAGCCCTGGAAGTGACAGCTGGCATTCTCTCCCCCCTTATTGGTGGCGCCATCATCAAATATTCCAGCTTTAGCGTACTCTTTTTTGTCGGCTCTGTTATTCTCTTTTTCTCCATGATTCCTCTTTTTCGCACCCAAGATACTTACGAAGCTATCACTTTTGAAAAAAAGCGCTTGATTCGCGATGTCTTCAAAAAAGAAAATCTCAATTATATGTACAGCTTTTCCGGCTATGCCATTGAATCTTGGATCGGAATGATCCTCTGGCCCATCTTTCTTTTTGTGATGTTGTTTAATGTGGAGTCCATCGGCGCCCTTACCTCTGTCACTACGCTAGTTACTTTTGTGATGTTCTATTTCATCGGCAAAGCCACGGACAAAAAAGATAAGCGTGAGCTGCTGCGCCTGGGTGTCCTGCTCTATTTCTTCGGCTGGATTGGCCGCATTTTTGTTACCGGATTCACTTCCATGTTTTTCATCGATACCTATAAAAATCTCACCCAGCGTGTCGTAGCTGTGCCTTGGACCGCCTATTCCTATGATCTGGCGGCTAAAGGCGATTACTTCAAATTCATCGTGCAAAGGGAAATTGTTTTCAATATTAGTCGGTCTTTGATGATGCCTATTCTAATGCTCATTTTTTTCCTAGCCGGCAACACCTATGCTTTTATTATCTCCTTCACAATTGCTGCTTTTTTCAGCCTTTTCTATGTAGCGCTCAATAAGGAAACCGCTTAAAAAAATAGGCCGTTTGGGAAACTCCCCAAACGGCCTTCGCTTCACCTATTTACCCTAGGTTTCATCCTGAATCAACTCGCAATCCGTATGACTACATGGGATCGTTGCCCCCTCCATAAGCAAACCTCCATCTACTGAAATATGATCTATTATTCGCTTACTTCCGGTTTTTAGCATCCGAACCCGACAGCCCGCATGCAAACCTTTTTTCTCATTCATCGCTATTTTTGTGGCAATGCTTCTATTTTTTTGTCTTGCGAGAACATCCCTCATCACCCCTGTGTCTATTATTTGACTGCTATTAGGAAATTGTTCTCTTGCCCTGTGAACATGTTTATTTTTACCCCAACACATAAATCCGGCGCCACGCATAAAACCTCCTTGTTGATGCAAATATTTTTGTGCCAATTTATTGACACTAAAAGAACTAGTACCAAATATAAATCATCATCCATTTATTCTGCCAGAAAAAAATA
>JBAZXY010000152.1:0-3048 GCA_041659585.1 Parcubacteria group bacterium
GAAGAAGCCTTTGGGGGAGATATTCTGGTGGAAAGCTCTCCTGGCAACGGGACAGTTTTTTATATAAATATTCCATTGCATAAGCTAAGCTCATAATGATTATGCTAAAATAATCTGTGTGAAGCAGCGTAGTAGATGGTAAATGTCATCACAAAGGAATAGGATATAAAATCTAAAACCATCAGCTAGTAAGTCTAGTTGATGGTTTTTTATTTTTAAAAAATTGTAGGAGGTATGATTTTATTGTGATAAAATGAAAAAGTAGTTCTTTTAAAAACAGAAACAAAGAGGCGAAAAGAACAAAAAAATCAAAAAAGAAGGAGTATTGGGATGGGAAGAAAAACATTTTTCGATATGTGTCCAGGATTTGCCGCAACGCTTAGGGGTATGGGATTGTATGGAGATTCATTGGTGATAGAGGGAACTTCTCTTGGTGCTAAGCTGAAAATAGCTGGCATTAAGGATCCTGTGACTTCTTGGATCTCATTGGATTATCTTGGGTTAGGCGATTATGAGCCAATTCGAGAAAATGCAATTGGTCATGTAAAAAAGTATGGCACGGGATTTGCCAGCTCAAGGGTTATAATGGACACATCTATTCACCAGGAGTTGGAGGCGTGCTTGGCTGATTTTAAAGGCGTTCCGCGAGGATGCTGCTTGTTGGTTAATACTGGCTATGCTGCGAATAGCATGCTCATATCCATGCTTGTTGCTGATATGAGAGTTGCGAATAAAAGGATAAAAGATAAACCGAGGACACTGATATTTAAGGATGCATTAACACATGCATCCATAATCGAGGCGACTTTGTATCAAGAAAATAATGGAAAAAATGAAACAATCAATTTTCCCCATCTTGATTATGATATGTTGGAACAAAAACTTGAAGAATATAAGCATATTGATGCAGATAAGTATATCGTTACCGATTCATTGTTTTCTATGAATGGGAGCTTTGCTGATATTCGGAGAATTTATGAATTAGCTGAGCAGTTTAGCGCATTTATTGTTTTGGACAACGCCCATAGTGATGGCACTTATGGTGAAGAGGGTCGGGGGTTGTTATATTTAAATGATGGCGTTAAGTCTTTGCCTAAGGATATTTTTCTTGAGACTGGAACACTGAGTAAGTCAGTTTGCTGCATAGGTGGGTACATGACACTCACTAAAGATCTTTGTGAGCTCGCTCGTGTTTCTCAATGGCCATATATTTTTTCTGTTGGATTGCCAACTTTTCTGGTTGCGACGATATGTGATACCATAAGTATTATCCGTGGTCCAGAGGGGGACAGAAGGAGAAAAAATCTTCATCAAAATTCTATCAGGTTATTGAAATTACTAAAAGAAAATGGTTTTAATACCCTAAACTCAGAAAGTCATATCATTCCTATTGTTATTGGGAAGGAAACAAAATGTTTGGAGGTGCAGGAATATTTGCTTAATAAGTTTAATATGATGGTAGGTGCAGTGAGATTTCCTGCAGTAAAACGCGGTGAAGCAATATTGAGAATTCCCATTACGGCCAGTCACGTGGAGGATGATATTGCAAGTCTGCATAAAGCGCTTGTTATGGCTAAGGATAAATTCAACTTCTAATTTTGGGAGTTGCAAAGCGTAATTTATATGTTATAATCATATAAATTACGCTTTTTTTAATTCATTTTTTATGATATATATTATTTTAGGGGCAGGTATTTTCAGTTTATTTATTGGAATATTTTCGCTATTAATGAGTGATTTTAATCGAAAAGCTTTTTCTTTTTCTTTCTTTTGCGTAGTTTCAAGTAGTTGGATTTTTTTAAATTTTTTACTTTATTATTGGAATGACGGTAATATTCTAAAAGCTGTTTATGCTATGGGAGCTTTGATGCCAGGAGCAGTTCTTTCTTGGACGTATACTTATTTTGAGAAAGGAAATTATGCGTGGAAACACGTTACTATTTATGCAATAGGCTTTGGTATTGCGGTAAGTTCCTTATTTACAGATAAAATAGTTAAGGAAGTCGTAGATATAACCGCTATGGGTGTTGAAATAAAAAAAGGGTCCCTATTCCCGGTCTTTTCTATATTTGCCGCATCTACTAGTTTGTTAGCAGTTATAAGAATATATTCATTTTTTCGCAACTCCACAGGTCAAAAGAAAAAACAAAACAGACTTATTCTTATGGGAATAGGATTATTTGCTGGTACATGTGTTGTAGTCAGCGTGATTCTTCCAACATTAGGCATATTTTCTTATACTAATTTAGATAGTCCTAGCGCTATATTTTTTATAGTATTTACTTCCATTGCTATTCTTAAATATAATTTTCTAGGAATAAAGCTTTTTCTAGCACAGCTTTTAAGTATAATAATTATCGCTATTCCTATATCAGAGATATTTTATGTAAAATCTAGGCAAGAATTAATACTAAAGGTTTTATTATCTTTCCTCACTTTCTTTATTGGAATATTTTTAATAATAACGATTAAAAAAGAGATGGGGATAAAGGAAGATTTGCAAATTGCTAATGCAAAGCTGAGAAAAATGGATAGGATGAAGTCAGAATTTGTCTCTATAGCATCACATCAGTTGCGCACACCGTTGACGACCATAAAGGGATTTCTTTCTATTATAAATAAAGGGATTTATGGAAAAGTGCCAGAAGAGTTGAATGAGCCAATGCAACACATTGAAACTGCCAATAATCGCTTAATTGTTTTGGTGGAGGATATGATGAATGTTTCTCAAATTGAGGCGGGAAAAATGGCATTCCGCTTTAAAAAAGAAAGCATAAATGATTTGATGGAGGAGATTCTTCATTCATTTAGTGTTATGACTCAAGAAAAAAAATTGAGGTTGGAATTGGTGAAAGATGAAAAGATTTCAGAGATATGGATGGATTATGGCAAGATACGAGAAGTGGTTTCTAATATTGCGGATAATGCTATTAAATATACGGAAAAAGGAAATATTAGAATGGAGACTAAAAAAACGGAGCATAATGTACAAATCATAATAACCGATACAGGCATAGGAATTGAAAAAGAAGGATTTGAATTTTTGTT
>JBAZXY010000153.1:0-3001 GCA_041659585.1 Parcubacteria group bacterium
ATCCTCATCCACATAGATATTATCACTCGCTAGCACCCCTTGTCTGACTTTGTGAATTTCTTTGTTGCGGTAGTAGGCTTCTGCTAGACCATATTTCCAAATTTTTTTGAAAAAACCTTTCACGCCGCTAAGTTCATCTTTTGAAACTGTTAGATTAGCATCCGCAATGTCGCGCACTTCATTCTCCATTCCTTCGGAAGTATCAACAATGATAATTTTCTTTTTCTCCGGACCGTTTGAAACAATATTTTCCATTTTTTTATGATTAAGCGCTTAGGTATGTTTCGCGAAAGTTGATTAGCTCCTGAGCAATGATTTGATCCAAGTCATAGATATTGCGACGACAAAAATCCTGGATTTCCTCAGGCGAGGATTGATCCAACAGTTTCTCAAAATATTCTAATTTACTCGTGGGAACGTTTGCCAGGACAGCAGCATTGATGCGATCTTCCACGCGCTCCAATAGATCAGCTTTGATCTGCGCCACCACTTCTTGGTCCAGGCCGGTTAGATTTTGTTTTTCGATTAGCTCAGAGACAAACTCATTCAAGGCATTGGAATTATTTTGGAACATAGTTTTTTTATTTATGTAAAAAAATGGATTAGCCAGTGACCTTATTTTAGCATAAGATGTGGAGTTTTTCCAAATAAAAAAAAACGGTTTTTTTATTTTACCGTTTTTTTCATTTTTAATTTCTCTACTTCATTACCATCCTCTCACTGCCAATCCAGCCGCTGCGGCATTACGCTGTGCTTCTTGCTTGGACATTCCTTCGCCAGTAGCAATCAGCTCCTGGCCCAGATAAACACCCACTACAAATTTCCGGGCGTGATCCGGCCCGCTTTCTTCTATTACCTTATAGGATGGCGTAATGCTCACCCTCTCCTGCGCCTCTTCTTGGAAGCGACTCTTCGGATCCATATAAGTTTTGTTTTTAATGATTTCCGGCAACTCCACTACAATATTTTTTAAGATAAAATCCTTAGCTATATCATAACCTAATTCTTTTTGATCCAAATAAATCGCTCCGGTGATTGCCTCAAAAGCATTTGCTAGTAAATAAGCCCGAGCCTTTCCGGTATCCTTGGCTTCCCCTCGACTCATCATCAAAAATTCCTCTACTCCCAACTTAGCAGAAATTTTCGCCAACATCTCGCCATTCACCAATGCCGCACGCCAATTAGTAAGCTCCCCTTCCGGATTAGGATAATTAGCATACAAAAATTCAGTCACTACTAATTCCAAAACCGCGTCACCCAAAAATTCCAAACGCTCATTGTGATCCAAGGGATAATCTTTATGCTCGTTCAAATAAGAACGATGAGTCACCGCTTGTTGCAAAAGATTAATATTATTAAATTTTATACCTAGCATTTCCGCTAATTTTTCTACCACGATAATCAAAAATTTTCAATTCATAATTTTCAATTTCCCCGCTTCGACTCGATAAGTCATTTCGTCGAATCGAGGCGAGCAAACAATTTTCAAATTTCAAATTTCAAATTTCAAAAAAATAATTAAACCTCCTCAATTTCTATTTCTTCCGTATTTTTAGCATTTTCTGCCATATTCTCTTTGTGCTTCTTGGATTGATCATCTTTCATGGGCTCACCCAATTCACGATAAATCGTTCCCAACACACCATTAACAAAGCGCCCGGAGGACTCACCTCCAAAAGATTTAGCTAGTTCAATAGCTTCGTTGATAGCCACCTTGGGCGGCACATCTTCATAGTTACCGAAAATCAACTCACATATGCCTAAACGGAGAATATTCCGATCTACCACCGTCACTTGGTCCAACGGCCACTCAGGGGCACATTTTTCAATCAGAGGATCAATCTTCATACGATTAGCCACTGTTTGACTAACCAGGTAGTGCACGAAAGAATCATCCTCCATACCAGGAGCAAATTCTTCCACATTTTTTTTCACAATCTCTTCTAAATTTTCATCTTTTCTGCCCTTGAAATCCCATTCATACAAAGATTGCATTGCCACGGAACGTGCTAAATGACGATTTGCCATGTTTTTTTATTTGTTAGCTACTTTTTTATTGACTTTTTTCATTGTATCGATAACCTCTACGCCTTTATAAAACCCGCATTTAGGGCAAGTAACGTGAGGCTTGATTTGCGCTTGGCACTTAGTACAGGTAACTAGATTTTGTGGAGAAAGTTTCAGCTCAGCTCTCGCCCTATCGCGTCTACCCTTGGTGTGTCTCTGCTTTTGTGTTGACATAAATTTACAATTATATTCTAATTAGACTTTTATTAACTACTAACTAATTTATCACTATTATCTCTTTTTGGCAAGAGTAGGCATCGGTTCAAAGGTTTGCCGGTGAATTTCACACGGACCAAGCTGATGTAAAGCTTCCATATGCATTTTCGTACCATAGCCTTTATGCTTATCAAAGCCATATTGCGGATATTTGGTGTGCGCCTCCAGCATCAACCGGTCTCGCATAACTTTGGCCATGATCGAAGCGGCCGAAATAGATTTCACGATTCCATCTCCACCCACTACCGCTTTCTGATGAAGTGAAAGATTAGGAATTTGCTTATTGCCATCTACCAGAACAACATATTTGCTATCCTGGATTCTACGCAATTGTCCCTGACTACCTTTAGCTAAATCCCGATTGACCTTCGAATACAAATCCGAGAGCGCTTTTTTCATCGCCAGAAAAGTAGCCTCCAGGATATTCATGTCATCAATAGTGCGATGGTCGCAGATACCAATGCCAACGTAAAAATTTTCCGAGATAAAATTGAAAACCTTATCCCGTTGCTTAGGGGAGAGTTTTTTAGAATCCCGCACCAAGTCCCAATTTTTATCATCCATTTTCTGCCAATCCCGATGCTTCACAATTGCCGCACTGGCCACTACTGGACCAGCCAATGGTCCGCGCCCCGCTTCATCAATACCAATAACAAAACTGAATTCTTGTTGCTCCAACAATTCACGCTCCCACTCAAAAGTTGATTTTTTCATATAT
>JBAZXY010000154.1:0-2983 GCA_041659585.1 Parcubacteria group bacterium
CGCGGACTTTTTCTGCAGCATCGTTATTAGACATAGGTGTTTTTATTGTTAGTTATTTTAAAAACCTCGATCTTGCAACTCCTGAATTGCCTCCACGGGTTTGAGATCTCTCACAGCTTCAATTACTCGATCAGCCAGTTCATCTGCTTTTTTAAAACGATCGGGCTGCCCTTCAAATCTTGGCCCAACTCTCATTACAGCGCTAAGCATCGACCTTGTTACGCAAGCTCTGTAGTCAAGCACCATGCGGTCAAAAGGATAGTTGGTTCTTATCTTATCACCCAACAATTCATAATATTCTCTCAGCAACGCATTTTCGTGTTCCCGTCTCTGCTCCACAGTGAGTTGCTTTACTACGAAGTAACACAGATCGAATGGGATTACTCTTTGCGCTGAAAGCTGCCAATCGATGAATACAGCTTCATTGCCTCCATCTGTGGGAAAAAGCAGATTCGCCTTATTCACATCACCGTGACTCAAGGAACTAGGGCTTGCATTATAATGACTGGAAACAATTTTAGGATTATTCGATATCCACTCAAATGCAGCCGCCTCACTCCCTAGTTGGTCTTGATATCTTTCCTTGAAAATATACCAGCTTTGCATATTAATTTGAATGGCATTCACAAAATGACTGCGATCATATTTAGGAACCCGAGCATCCTCAAAGAATTTTGTTTGGATTTCAGCCAATGTTGAAACAACATTTCGTATTTGAGAAATAGTCAGATCATCCTTCAAAACTTCATGAGTAGGTGTCATATCCTCTAATACCATATTTCCATTACCAAACACTCCATATATGTGCGGAATAAAAGAGGCTCCGTCTTCTGATAGTAGCTGATAGATTTCCCCTTCTCTCTTTGGCTCGGAAGTACTTACTTGAAATTTAACAATGACTGACCTTGGCTCACACCCTGACTCTGCATAGCCTATCTTAATTCGCACCGCTTTACCCAGCAAGCTCCATGGCCCAAAATTATTATCCACTTCCATAGTGATAATCTCACTAGTCGAAGGTTCATTAGATAGAATCTCTTTTAACCACGCTACTGTTATTTCAGATATTGACTCAGGATTTTTTATTTTATTCTCCTCGAGAGGATGTTGATTTTCTATAATTTTATCCATAAACACAAGTCTTAATTATTGCTAACAATTAGCTAAATTATATCACAGTTCGAACCTTAAGTATTTTAACTAAAAATACTGGAACATCAGAACCAAAAAAAGAGGCTCTAGTGAGCCTCTTTCCTTGGTTAATTTTCAGAGCACGAGCTGGTGAAGGATGTTGGAGCTATTTTTATGAAAAATAACCAAGACATCTATATTCCAAGTCTCTCTGTTGCGGTTTCGAAATTAACCAATTAACTAAATTCAAAATCTACCTTAAAAATTATCTACTTTTTGTGGAGCTATCTTTGGAACAAAAGATCCATGAGCACTTTTTTTAAAATTAGCCACCATCTCACAAAGTTGTTTGTAAGTGATTGAAATAATCATGTGGCTTTCAGGCCAAATTTTCTTGTTATTAACAACCCCTTGATAATATCGGTCATAATAATCTATAAAGTTTATATGCGGTTTGCCAGTCACCAGTGGCGCAAAAAGAGAAATGCAAGTGGACTGACTCGGGAGAACGTCCAACCCATCAACCGCAGTATAATTCAAAAGCCCGATAACTCTTCCCACTTGAGATGGCGAAAGCAATAGTGCGACTACCTCCGGCACATCGTTAATCATAAATGGCTTTATTATAAGTACCTTTCCGGTTAGTTTCTTTGGAAATTTGGGTGTATTTTGAATAAATTTTTCACCTACTGATTTATTGGAAAAAACGCATTCATCTTTTACGTAATTTTTAATCACCTCTTTCTCCTCAATATTTTCAAATTTAAAATAATAATCCGCACCCCGGCATAATTGACGATGTAATGTTCCATCAAAACAACTCGCCTGCTTTTTCAAAAATGCTCGCGCAAGAGCCGTGCAAACAGTATCATTGTGTTTTTTATAACTCCTCGGGACTTTTTCCGCAAAAAAAACACCTACCAATGAATAATCTACTTTGAGTATTTGTATAAATTTTTTAAAATCTTTCTCTTTCATACTTTTGCATTATATTTATTAGGATTATATTTAACTTTTCAATATTTCATAAGATATGAGGGAGATTGCAATGCAATCTCCCTCATCCATCATCGCCTAGGATTACAGGCGTGATGTTCTTCCAAGGGACACCCGATACAAGAGGGCGGGATCATATCCGCAAGACTAAGTCTTTCTCTTGGAATATGTGGACAATAGTAAAAACTTGCGCGTGGACAGCCGGACATATCAAATGCCGAACCCCTGCACCCACCTGTGCATTTCTCAAAATGCACACATTCATCCCGACAATAACCATAAACCCAATCATGCGGATTTTTTATAGCTTGCCTCAGTGGGTGTTGTAAAATCGCTTCCAGGCCAGCTTCAATGTGTCCATAACTGATTTCCTGATGACCAACGCAAGGAATGGACGTGCCATCAACCTTAAAATGAATTGATGTTTCCACCATATGGCATGTTTTGCCATAGGCCTGTGGTCCTAACAGCTCAGCACCACTCAAACCAAATTCCTCTTGATCAATCCTGCACAATTCCTCCAGAACGACTTGCATCTCTACTGGAGTGATATCCAATGCACAGTCACGAAGAAAGCCAGTCCCTTCTTTTGTGAATTCCATCACAGGCTCATAACCCCCTTTCCTGCAATGACGGAAGACCTCAAAGATATCTCCTGATTCTACCACAGGACGAGTGATGCAACATTGCACGCAAATCCTTTCCGGAGGAAACATTCTTTCCACATTTTCCCATGCCTGATTGGATGTAGCGAGATGATTTCCCCCTGTGAGGAGCATCTCCATCTTCTCTGCCTCGACATCACTTTTGAGCGTATGGCGCTGACCAGCAATCACAACATCCCTATCGCAAATAT
>JBAZXY010000155.1:0-2919 GCA_041659585.1 Parcubacteria group bacterium
GGCTCCGGTGGCGGGAGTGCCATTGCCTTTTTTGAGCTATGGGGGGAGTTCAATGATTTCTGTTCTGGCTTCTATTGGCATCATTCAGAGTATTTATATCCGACGGATCAAGATATGATGATGTGAACGTATAGGGTTGACTTTCTAGCTAGTTAGTAGTAGAATGGCAAGGTATAAAAATATGGAAAAAAGGTTTAATAATACAGATTTTTTAGCTAAGTGTTCAGTGTGTGACAACTCTTTGGAGGCAGAGGGGATTGTTGTTATTGAAGAAAAGGAACAAAAAACTACTCTGCATGTGACTTGCCCTAAATGCCATAGTGCTTCTATTATTTTTCTATCTAATAATCAAAGCGGCATTATGAGTGTGGGAATGGCTACCGACTTGGATGCGCTGGAGGTGCGTGAAAAGATAGGTCAGGAGGCAATTAGTGCTGATGAACTTATTGACTTACATCAATTTTTTTTAAGGGAGAAAGTGGATATCATTAAGTTGGTAAGAGGCATAGAGTAAGTAATTTAAGGTTAATTTTTTAATGTCTGAGGGGGGCCGCACAGCGGGCTCAGGTAGGATATAAGGTATATGGACAAAGTAACGTTGGACGCTAAGGCAAGAGCTGAGCGTGGCCGAAAAGTAAATAAAGGCAGAAGGGAAGGGTTAGTGCCAGCAGTGGTGTATGGCAATAAAGTTGATTCCACTAGCTTGTGGGTAACAGCGATTGACGTGAAGCGATTAATTAAGAAGTCTGGAGAGAGTACGATTATCGAATTGGTGATTGATGCTAAAGATAAGCGTAATGTGTTGATTCAGGATATCCAAAAAGATGCTGTTTTGGGACAATACACCCACATTGATTTTTTCCAAGTAAATATGGATGAGAAGATTGAAAATGAAGTAGAATTGGTTTTCGTTGGAGAATCTAAGGCTATGAAGGAGTTGGGTGGAGTGTTGGTAAAAAATATGGATAAAATATCGGTAAAATGTTTACCAGCAGACTTGCCATCTCATATTGACGTCGATCTGTCTTTAATTGAAAGTTTTGAAACTCATCTAACTGCTAAGGATTTGAAAATATCTAGTAAAATTGAGCTTTCTATTGATCCAGAAACAGTAATCGCATTGGTTGCGCCACAGAGAAGTGAAGAGGATTTAGCTCAGTTGGAAGAACAGGTCAGTGCTGACGTAACAAAAATTGCTGGCATGGTGAAAGAGGGGGTTGTAGCTGAAGAAAAGAAGGATAAGAAAGACAAGAAATAATCCCTTTGAATCAAGCAACTTGTAGTAAACCACGTCGCTCGCGAGCGACGTGGTTTTTTATTCTGCAAATTGGTGGTATACTGGAAGCATGATAAATACAAAAAAGAATTGGGTAGTTATTATTCTAATCATAGCTTTTGGGGTGGTGAATTTTTTTAATTTGCCTGTGGTTCGAGCTGATACCGCTGAAGAGATTCAAAAAAGTCTAGATAGTTTGGTGAAAAAACAGAAAGCAGCTCAGGCGGAGCTATTAACAGAGCAGTCGAAGTTGTCTAAAAACCAAAGCCAGATCTCCACAACCAAATCCACTCTCAATAAGCTGAGTGAGGATATCGCCAGGGGTGAGGCCGAACTTAAGAATTTAGATGATCGCGCCCAATTAAGCAAAATAGTGTTGGCGGAATATATGCGTCAAATTTATTATGCCAATCAAGATAACGATGCATTGGTAGGGTTGGTTTTGGCTAAAAATGAATTAAGCGACATCGTGGTTAACTCAGATAATATGCTGAGCATTAATACTAGAATTAATGAAGCTTTGCAGGTTATCCGTGACGCTAAAACAAAAACGGAGCAGACTAAATCTGAGCTAGCTGATCAGAAAGATGATCATCAAGAGGTGCTTAAGTCGCAACAAGTCGTCCAGGCGCAGATCTCCAGCGATATTCAAGACGTTCAGGATACCCTGGCAAATATCCAGAAGAAATTTGCTCAACTACAAAGCGATTTGAATGCATTGCTGGGAACGAATTATAATGCTAAAGATATTAAAGATGCTGTTAGCTATGCAAGCAGCAAGACGGGTGTGCCGCAAGGGGTATTGTATGGTTTTTTGAAAAGAGAAACAAATTTGGGAATGAATACTGGGCAATGTACTTATGCTGATGTGGAGCGGGTGTCGGTGGCTGGATATAAAAAATATGGTAAAAAATATCAAGCATCTATAGATTTGCTATATAAGCGAAAAAAGATATTCGAGGGTATTTTAAGCGACTTGGGATATAGGAGTAAGAAGATATCTTGCACTATTCCTTTTGCAAGTGCCGGGCCAAATCAGGGTGGCGCAATGGGGGTGGCGCAATTCATGTCTGATACTTGGTTGGCTTATGAATCGCGAATTAGCTCTAATACCGGCCATAAAAACCCAGACCCATGGAACATTACTGATGGGGTGATGGCTTTGGCAATTAAGGTAGCCGGTGCTGGAGGAACTTCTGATAGCTCATCGGCAATACGGAAAGCAACGATTAATTATTATGGAATATTTAGTCAGGGTTACTACGATGTTGTTTTATATTGGTCAAAGAATTATAAGCAATTAATCTAGCTCAACTAGAGCGTGTCCATTGAAATAATATTTTTGGGAGAATAAAATGGCTTAAACAAGGAAAGCGCGAGTAAGAATCGCTTTTTTTGTTAGCTCGATGATATGATAAAAAAGCTTGAAAAAAAGCTTGGGATAAGCTATACTGGGATTACCTGGTAAAGGTGAGTTTTCGTTTCAGATGGACATAATAGGTTAAAAAAGCAGAATAAATATATGAAATATTTCAAAGTACATGGCGGTAAAAAGCTTTCTGGAGCGATTGCAGTCAACGGATCAAAAAATGCGGCAGTGGCCTTGTTGGCAGCCGCTATGATAAACAAAGGGAAAACCACTC
>JBAZXY010000156.1:0-2814 GCA_041659585.1 Parcubacteria group bacterium
GGCAGCGGACAATAAGACCTTGGGACGTTTCATTTTGGATGGCATTCCACCATCTCCAAGAGGCATTCCGCAAATTGAAGTGACTTTTGATATCGATGCTAATGGAATCCTGAGTGTGAAAGCCAAGGACAAAGCCACTGGCAAAGAGCAGTCCATCCGTATCGAATCTTCTACCGGACTTTCCAAAGAAGAAATCGAAAAGATGAAACAAGATGCGGAAGCGCATGCGGATGAAGACAAGAAGAAAAAAGAGAATGTCGAAATCAAGAATGCCGCGGACACCTTGGTCTTCACTACTGAAAAAGCTTTGAAGGATGCTGGAGACAAGATCTCAGCAGACAAGAAGAAACCGGTGGAAGAAAAAGTGGAAGCTTTGAAGAAGGTGAAAGATGGCGAAGATTTTGAAGCCATCAAGAAAGCCACCGAAGAACTTTCCACTGAAGCGCAAAAGATTGGGGAGGAACTCTACAAGGCAGCACAACCTGAGCAAGCCTCCTCCGCCAAGGCTACGGACGGCCAAGGCCAGCCAGGAGCTGAAGGTGAAGCAACGAAAGATGCGGAGACTGAGAAAGCTGAGGAGAAGCCAGAAGAGAAGAAATAACAGCGATTTACTAGAAAAAGCGAGGTGTCAAAACCTCGCTTTTTTGATTGTGTGTTATAATTGCGATATGACTAATACGACCAATAAGACAAATCAAAATGCGTCCTATGAGTCCAATTCGTCCAATAGCGATGGTTTGTTTTTCGTGCACGGTGGCTATCGTAATTTGCAATCCTACCAGATGTCAACTTTGGTCTATGACTTGACGGTGAAATTTTGTGATGCTTTCATTGATAGACGAAGTCGAACGACTGATCAAATGGTTCAAGCTGCGAGAAGTGGTCGGCAAAACATCGCAGAGGGCAGCCAGGCGGCGGGAACTTCAAAAAAGACTGAAATAAAATTGACCAGCGTGGCCCGAGCGAGTCTGGAAGAATTGCTAATTGATTATGAAGATTTTTTGCGTCAAAGAAATTTTGTTATGTGGACAAAAGAATCGCAAGAGGCAAAATCTGTCAGAAACTTGGCGTACAGCCAAGATAGGTCCTATATGACCTATGAGACTTATCTAAAAAACTCAGAACTTGCTGCCAACGCCCTGATCTGCCTCATTCACCAAACGAATTATCTGTTAGATAGGCAATTGAAAAAACTGAGCGAAGAATTTTTGAATCAGGGTGGGTTTACGGAAAGATTATATAATCAAAGAAAAAATCTGCGGGATAAGAATTATTAAAAACTACTTAGTAAGAGCAATCCTCGACTAAATTTGTTCAGTAACTAGTTACGTAATAATCACCACGTCCACCAAAAACCATCCAAAAACAATAATCAAGCAAAAAACTTCTTTCGTATAAAAAGCCCTGCATGGAGGGATTTTTAGTCCTGTGGTATTGACTTTTCCGCTAGGTCACGCTACAATGCATAGTCAGTTAAGGAGAGAAATTTTACAATAGTAGCACAAACCAATAATTGGGCACAGCCCAGGAGGCACACGATGGCAATTTCAAAGCTTGAGGGACCTGAAAAATTCCGGGGACCATTCTCGGATGCATCAATAATGGCCGTAGCGTTTGTGGACGGTGTGGTTACAAAAATCGAGCAAGACCCGAAAGATGAGAATAATACGTGCGTGACCATTGACGGTGAGGATATTTCAATATTCAAGGACTCATCTGTTGAAAAAATCCAGGCAGGCAATTCCATTAAAGGTTTTGTCCTTACGTTTTGCCTACCAGATGGTCACTATTCTACCCTCTTCTCCAATATATTTCACCATGTTGATTGATGACATGACTACGGTACATTTGATCCCCGGCGGAACATCGCTCGGGGGTCTTTTTTTTATAAAAATAGACTTTATTTGAAAAACAGCTAGTGAAGATGACGTTCTCAAATAAAAAAAACCGATTCGTAGGATTGCGAACCGGTTAGTGGATTGTAGCGGAGAGGGTTTAGTATTTGTAGGGAGAAATACTTGCCCTGGTTTTCTTATGCCTGCCGTGACTTGGCCAGTTGTTTTTTGAGTGCAGCGTTTTCTGACTCAAGCTCAAGTATTTGTTGAGCCATTTTGCCCTGGGAATTTAGATTCCCCGTGCTATCGAAGAGATAAATGAACTCTTCAGGGAATCGTGCTTTGAGTTGTGGGTGTGCTTGTTCAAGTCCTTTTTGCATGCCAATCTCCTTTTTATCAATACAGCTTGAATGTTTTTGGACGCATGTTGTCTTTTTTTACCGTCCATCCTTATGTAAATGTACTTCAATCTATGCTATTATAAAAAAATAGAAATGTCAATAAAAACCACCAAAAAACACTCGCACAAACGAAGAAATCTAGTGGAGTGTGATAAGATTAATTCAGTCCCAGTCAAATAATATTTGACAGGATAAATAATTAATTCATGAATTAAAATAATGAGAGATAACAAAAGACCATTCGTTTTTCTTTGTACAGGAATGTCACTGGATGGAAAGATAAGTAATTTCAAAAAAGAATGTTCGGCGATTTCTTCTTGTGATGATCGCGAAATGCTCTATGATTGTCGTGTCGATGCTGATGCAGTTATGATTGGAGGAAACACATTGAGATTGGATGATTCTGGTTTGACGGTGAAGTCAGATGCGCGTAAACAAAAAAGAATTGCCTTGGGCCGAACTGCTGAGCCGACTAAAGTTGTTGCTATATCAAATGCTAATGATCTCAAAATAGAGGGAGATTTTTTTGACAAAGGCGAGGGAGAAAGGATTATTTTTACAACTTCCCAGACAGCTCA
>JBAZXY010000157.1:0-2810 GCA_041659585.1 Parcubacteria group bacterium
AAAATGGGATTGCTATAGTCCTGAAAAATAATCGCCAAATAACTCCAATGATTCTCAAAAAATACTAGTGTCCCGAGAGCCAAAGCCACTTTTCCCGGCACAGCTACGTAGACCAGGACGAAGCTAGTCACAGCTAATAAAAAATAAATTACGTAACGATTCCATTTGTTTTTTTGCCAATTCAACCCGCCCAGAATGGATATATAAGCCAAAGTAACCAAGGCGATATTAGCTGTCAACTGATGCAGTTGGAAACTGAGCCAAGTCAACAAAAGCACCGGTAGGACATATATGATTTGCAGTCCGGCCTTGTCTTTGATTTTTTGGACTAGGACAGCCCTCCCGGCATAACGCCCCTCCAAGAGGCGAAACAGAGCCCAGGATAGCCCCAGGAAGACTGGGGAAAACATAGCATACATCCGCAAATGACGATCCATCTCAATGGCCGAGACACTCACAGCAAAAAGAGTGGCACTCAGCAGGCCGATCATTCTCTTTTTAGTCAGGTCTGTCGCCACCCCGTACAGCAGTAAAATGGAAAGCACTCCCCACCCAGCACTCACTGCGCGAGCGGTAGCCTCAGTCGGGGCGAAAAAATGAAACAAGCTAGCCACTTGAGCCCGATAAATCCAAGCCCGCTGGTCACTGGCATCATTCACCCGTTCGGACAACTGACCCAGATTGAAGTCCCAAGCATGCCAAGTGCCGGTTTGAAAATAACCATAGCTAGCATTCACATCCAAAAACTCATCGGCCACAAAAGAAACCTCGCCTAATTTATAGAAGCGGAGAAAAGAGCCTAAAACTACAATCGCCAACAGCACCCAGATAACATTTTTTTTATTTAGCATATTTTTATAATTTTCAATTACCAATTTTCAATTTGCCTCATGTTACATGATACATGTTTCATGCTATATGCTCTATGCTGTATGTTTTTATTCACCATCCTCTGGTTCATCCGGATTACATTTATCAAAAATTTCGTTCCAACGGCATCTCACCGGCACGCCCGAAGCGCTGCGCGCTTTTTTTGCCGGACCAAATTCCTGCTCCACGGCATTGATTGCGCTCTCCTTGGGCTTAAGTTGAAAAACCACCAGCGTACCGAAATTCTGCTGAGCAACGATATCATAGTTCTCAGCATATTTACTGGTTCTGGCATCCAAATTAACGTTTTTCGGATAAATCAGAAAATAATTGCCGTTGCGATAAATATGCTTGGCAATCTGCGTATTGCGAAAATCATCCCGAACAATATCCCTCGCCTCTAGAAGATACAGGAATGATCGCCGATAAAAAGCCTCACTATTCACATACACCGGAAATTTATTCGTCGCATAAATATTTTGCACATAATCAATGATGGCCAACTGTTGCTCCAAAGTCACGCGATGAGATTCTTTTAGGATCCCATCTGTCGCAATTTCAAAATTCTCCGTCTTGGCTTTGGCCAATTCGGAAAAACGTCCCGTCACTGCCAGCAGATTGGCCAACACTAGAAAAATTACTGCCGAAATGAAAATTGCCCAAAAAATATTCTTGGCAGCTATTTTCTCTTCCAAGAATTGAAAAATAAATCCCAAAAAAACAAAAGGCAAAGCCGCTATCAACAAAAAAAATCGTGGGGCGAAATCATAGGCAATGGGAGTAAATAAAATAAAAGTAATCCCGAACCACAAAACCATCAAAATAACAAAGTCTTTTTGCGCGCTCGGTTTTTCCGAATAACGCTTTTTTAATTGCCATAACATCAATATGACACCTACGGAGAAAAATAACATGGCCATTGCCCCCATACCAAGATTATCACGACAATCCCGATCACAAACTACATCCATCCTGAGACCTTGTTGCTTAACCTTAGGAAGCTCCGCTTTTTCATTACTGGTAGTCATCAAAAGATAGCCGAGCGCATTTTCGCTGTAATTTTTTATCCCCTTCTCCAGTAGCGTATTTTCTCCGGCTGTGGATTTCTTGGCAAAAACCTTCGCAAACTCCCGAATATTATCGCCGCCGGTTTTCAGATCATTGATAATTGGCGGGACATACAAGACCACGATCACCGTCGCAGCCGCCAACCAATAGCGCCATTGGATGCGCGGCCGCTTGATAAGAAGAAACAACCCGGCAATAGCGGGAATACCCAAAAAGGCCACGAAATGCAATTGAGTGGCCACCGTCAAAGCAAACGCCCCCACCACCAACCACCAGCCTTTGCGCTTTTCTGCTTCATCCACCGCCCGCAACAAACCATAGAGCGTCAGCAAAATGAAAAAAGGCAGACTATTCGGGTTCCACGCAAAACGGGCATAGAGAATGAGAAACAAGGAAGAAGCAAAAAGAGCCGCCAGCGCCAAGGCAATTTTCCCATTGAAGTAGCGTCGCATAAAAACATAAAACAACGGGATGGCTAAAATGGAAAAGACTCCGTTCAGTCCGGTCATGCCGGCTGGCGTATGGCCAAAAACCAGGGCACTGAGATATTCAAAATAATAAAAAATCGGCCCCAAACGCAGAAACGAACCAGCTGCCTTGGGACCCAGTAATGGCAAATTGCCAATGCCTTGATTCAGTGCCAAATCCACCACCGCCGCGTCACGTGACTGATCCAGTTCGAAATGCAGCCAATCCGCAAAATGATAGACGCGCAAAAACGCTCCCAGCGCAAAAATTAGCCCCAGAATAATGAATATTCGATATTTTATAATATTTTTTTTCACTTTATTTATTTCCCTTAATATAGTAGAATAAATTAGATATCCGCAGACATTCAGGCTGATATTTCAACCTGTTACTATCTCCTATAT
>JBAZXY010000158.1:0-783 GCA_041659585.1 Parcubacteria group bacterium
ATAGCCTCATTCTTAGGTAAAGTCTTATCCGCAATATAACATACCCCACTAGCCGCAAATAGCTTCGTCATCTCTCTGGCCCTATCTGAACGTAGATTGAAAAAAATTATACCATCATTCTCTCCAATAATAGCCATTGGATTTCCATCCTCCAAAATAACCGTTGGCTTAATATATTCATCCGACAAACCGTTAGTATAAGCGGTTGAAATAGCTTCCTCAGGTGAATTACTTTTCTCCCCCTTGCCAGTTACCATACAAGCATAGGTTTGCATCAATCTATCCCAATGCTTATCTCTATCCATAGCATAGAATCTGCCCGTTAGCGTAGCAATTTTTCCCACACCCTCCTGCTCTATAATCTTTCTAAAATATTTCAAATGTTCTAAGGCGCTTTTCGGATAGGAATCCCTGCCGTCTGTAAAAAGATGACAAAACACTTGATCTATACCTTTCGCTTTAGCTAATCTCAAGACAGCCCGAAAATGTTCCGGATTACTATGCGGACTATCGGAATTTCCCATCAAACCCAAAATATGCAGCTTGCTATTATTTTTTCTAACATGCGTCATCGCTCCGATAAGCGCGGGATTCATAAAAAAAGATTTGTCCTTGATACTTTGTGAAATATGTTTAGAATCCTGACTGACAATTCTCCCCGCTCCAATATTCATATGTCCCGCCTCCGATCCACTCATGCAATGATCTTCCAGGCCCACATCCGTTCCGGTAGCCCCCAGGGTGGTGGAGGGATATAGCTCATACAATCTATTAAGGACTGGT
>JBAZXY010000158.1:795-2788 GCA_041659585.1 Parcubacteria group bacterium
GATTTTTTATTAGCAAGTTTCATATTCAAAGCATTATGAATTAATCTAGCCTCTTAATTTAAAGTTTTTAAATTTATAATTAAAATTACCGCGTCAGTTCTTCCTCTATTTTCAATAAGCGATTATATTTACAAATCCGCTCTCCTCGAGAAAGTGAGCCAGATTTAATATATTCCGCGTGCGCTCCCACCGCTAAATCAGCGATGAAATCATCTGTGGTTTCTCCTGAACGATGAGAAAGCACTGTCTTCATCCCATTTTTCTGAGCCAGTTGCATGCAAGCGATTGTCTCGCTAAGTGATCCGATTTGATTTACTTTGATCAAAACAGCATTACACGCTTTCTGCTCAATAGCCATCTCCAATCTCTTCACATTCGTCACTAGCAAATCATCGCCAATAGTCATCACTTTCCCGCCGATTTTTTCTTCCATCATATGCCAACCTTCCCAATCATTCTCATTTAGACCATCTTCGATACTGACAATGTGGTATTTAGCAATCCACTCGTTATAAATGTTCACCAAAACTTCTCGAGTCACACCATTGCTTTCCGGTTTGAAAATATATTGATTTTCTTTTTCATCATAGAAAGAAGAGGCAGCCACATCTAATCCAAGACTAACTTCCTGTCCAGCTACATAGCCGGCTTCCGTAATCGCACGGTTAATCAATTCCAAGGGTTTAGCATTGCTTTCTAGGCGCGGCGCAAAGCCACCTTCATCTCCCACTGAAGTGCTTTGCCCTTCCGAAGACAAAATTTCTTTCAGCTTATGAAAAATCTCACTTCCCGCCCGATATTGCTCTCGGAAAGTTTTTATCCCGTCAGGAACGACTTTATATTCCTGCACTGAAAGACCGGAATCACTATGTTTACCACCATTAACCACATTAAACATCGGGGTGGGCATTGCGAAATTAGCTGAAAAATCATAGGTCTTAGCAATATATTTATATAGAGGCAGACCCTTTTCCGTCGCTGCGGCTCTGGCCACTGCCAAGGAAACTCCCAAGATAGCATTAGCTCCTAATTTAGATTTGTTTTCTGTTCCATCTAATTCCAACATCTTCTGATCAATCTCCTGCTGCGCAGTCACATCCATGCCCATCACCACCTTTTGAATATCCTCATTGACATTTTTCACGGCTTGCAAGACACCCAATCCGCCAAAGCGTTTGGCGTCACCATCCCTCAACTCCAAAGCCTCAAAAGTCCCAGTAGAAGCCCCGCTCGGTACGGCCGCTGTCGCTCGCACACCGGAAACCAGTTCTATCTCGACTTCCACCGTGGGATTACCCCGAGAATCCAGAATCTCTCGCGCATATACTTTTTTTATTTGTGACATATATTTTTTTATTCTTATTTTATTTAGTTTTCCTATTATAGCACAAAATCAAGGAAATAAAAAAACACTCTTTAACCAGTTTTGATTAAAAAGTGCTTTACCAACGATGATTTATTCAATCACTCAGTTATAAGCAATTGATTTTCTTTGAGACCATACAGAATCCCATCCACATTTCTGACGGAATTTGTCAGCCTTTCCTTAGCATCAGCCACATGAACAGCCAGCTCGGCAAATTGTTCAAATGTGCCAACTTTTGCATGCTCATTAATGATTTCCATGCAACCGCGAATTGTTTTTCTCGCTGTAGCATAGTCACTGTTAAGGATAATGGTGTGATTGCAATCATGAATGCCTTCAATAATTTCCGGCAAATCCTTGAAAAAGTCACCCTTAGTCCGCTTACGCTCAAAATTACTCTTGATTTCACCAATCGCCATACCGGCCACCTTATCCGCCTTCAGCATGGCAATATCCATCAGCAAAAGTACCATTGCCTGACCATTCATATTCAACTCATCTTTTAATGAATCCAACATACTTTCCCAGGACTTGTTAAATTTCATCTTGCTCCAGCATGCGTAGCATATTGCCGCCAATCCTGCCAGCCAAACAAAACTCAAGATCATTACCACCGAATTCAAATTA
>JBAZXY010000159.1:0-2757 GCA_041659585.1 Parcubacteria group bacterium
TCACGCCTATAGACGAATTGATAGCAAAGTTTAAACAGGAAGGAATGAAAGTGGTTTTTGGCAAAAATACTGAGAATGGCGACGTTTTTATTCTACCATTTGGGAGTGATAATATAGAGAATGATGGTGTTCTTCCTAAAATCTTTCAAATAGTTGACGGCATGGATGAAAAACTTAAGGAGTTGATATTGTTAGGCAGGAATTAGGCTCAATTATAGATTTACTAGTATTAGGCTGGGAATGGCAGGATTGGAATGGAAAACTGAGTTTTGAATTTGAAATAGTTGACAAATTGTGCTCAACTGCTAGATTATAAGGACATAATCCATGAATTCCCTTAGATTGATTAAGCACGAAGATATGGAGCGATTAAGAGCGAATTATCGAGCCTGGATGTTTCCGGCCGGCATAGTTGTCAGTTCGTCTTTGTTGTTTCTCGCCAGCCTGCAGGGCTTCTTGCTTTTCCACACATTAGTTGAATTGGTTATGGTGGTGATTGCCTTTGGAATATTCGCTATTGCCTGGTCGTCACGGAAGTATGTGCAGAATATGTTCTTGCTTTTGCTGGGTATTAGCTATCTGTTTGTGGGGTTGATATATCTGCTGCACATACTCACTTATGATGGCATGAACATACTTGCTGGTTATGGCGTCAATCTGCCTGCTCAGCTGTGGATTGCTGCTAGATATTTGGAAGCCACATCATTTGTTGTGGCTTTTTTATTATTGAAAAATGGAGACAAGAAGAATCTTCCTTTATCGAGGTCTCGTTGGATATTTTTCACTTACGCCCTGATATGCTTGATGATTATCTTTTTGATTATGGTAGGGGGTGAGATGATACAGTTCTATGCATATAGTGAATACCTTATTGCATTTATTTTTTTAGGAGCGTTAATCTTGTTATTTAGAAGAGGAAACATATTTGACCGAGGAATGGCGAATATGCTCTCTCTGGCTTTGATTCTGAAAATTATGGCTGAGGTTTTATTTTCCAGCTATATTAGCACACAAGATTTCTTTAATATATTAGGGCATTTATTTCAATTCATTTCCTTTTTGCTTTTGTATAAAGTTGTGATTGAAGATGGTTTGATGAAGCCGTATAGGTTCTTGTTTTTGGATTTGAAAAAGAGTGAAGAGAACTATCGAGCACTGGTTGAATTTTCTCCTGATGCCATCGTGGTTCACAGTAACGGTAAAATTATGTATGCCAATGAGCCGGCAAAAAAACTTTTTGGCATCAATGAGGATAGAGAAATTGTTGGTGCAGAGATAATCGACTTTTTTGGTTCTGAATATCGGGAACATATCCGCCTGCGGATAAAGAATATTTTTAGCGGCAAATGGCAGCAGTCACCAACCATGGAAATGGCGGTTTTGCATGCCAATGGGCAGTTGATTCCGGTAGAAGTGAAAGGGATGAAAATTGTTTATGCGGGCAAGGAAGCTATTGAATCGATTATCCGGAATGTTTCAGAGCAAAAAGCGGCGGAAGAAAAAATCCAGAGTTTGGCGCGGTTTCCCGAAGAGGATCCTAGTCCGGTGATTCGAGCTCTGGGCGATGGCCAAGTTCAATATGCCAATCGGCCGGCGCGCAGGATGCTTTCCCATTTTGGCTGGAGTGAAGGTGCGGCGTTGCCGGAAGTTCTATTTTTGCCTGTTCGGCAGGTGCTGGAAAAAAATATTAAGCGAGAAACGGAAGTGACTTGTGTGTGCGGTCGGGTATTTGTCATGGTATTTGTTCCTAGCCTTGCTGAAGACCGGGTGAATTTGTATGGCTATGAGATTACTGAGCGCAAGCTGGTGGAAAAAGAATTGGTTGAGACGCAGGCAGAGTTGCGCAGGAAAATCGAAGAGCAATTAATAGAATCGTATAAACACATGGGCTTGGTAAACCGCAAGATATCCTTGTTGCTAGAGCTCGATAGGCACTCGCAAGATAAGAAAAATAGGCACGAGATTGTTGATTATATTCTAGCTTCCTTGCTTAATCTTTCCCACGCCAAAGCCGGATTATTATATCTAACCAATAATAAAAATCATTTCAAGCTGATTTCCAGTGCTGGTTTGGAAAAAGAAAAGCTGGTCAAATTGCAAGTGGTCAATGAGAGCAACGCTAAATTGATAGGCCAGCTGGTAGCCACGGGTAGGCGAGTAAACGGAGCCTGTGAATTGATGGATGCCGGCTGTTTTCAAGCGGACCTCCCGTTCAGTTATTTTGTGGCACTACCCATTCTGTCGTGCAGTGTTTGCAAAGGATTTTTGTTTTTGGGATTTACAGACCGCAAAAGTATGGATGGGCAGGAGCTGGAATTTCTGGATGTTTTCGCTAATCATGTTTCTTCAGCCTTGACTAACTCGGCTATCCTGAAATAATGGCCGAGTCGTTTTAAGGTTGACTTCACTCACATATTTTATAGAATATGAAGTAAAAAATGCGTTGACACTTCCCGCTGAGTGCGGTATGCTTGTTGGACAAGCCTAAGGGCTTGTTTTTTATTATGTAACTTAACAAATAAGGCAGGTGGAAAGAAGGATTTGATGTATAAACCGGGGTGCTTTGCAAGATGCGAGGCGTCCAAAATTTCAACGCAGAAGGAGGAATGATCTGATGAACAAAAAAGTTTATAGAATTGCAGTTTTGGCTGGTGACGGGATTGGTCCGGAAGTTATGATTGAGGCATTGAAAGTTTTGGATGTAGTTCGGGATAAGTTCGGGATGGATTTCATTTTTGAGGCAGCAGATGTTGGAGG
>JBAZXY010000160.1:0-2747 GCA_041659585.1 Parcubacteria group bacterium
CAGTATTAATGATGCCAATCTACCACCCTTAAAAACCCCTGAAAGAAACCGTTCCAATGATTTGTTATTCACCCACGTCACACCCAATCAAGCCAATAACTCTTCTTTGCGCGGCCGACCTCCAAAAACCACTTGAGTGGTCCCTCACACCAGCACTGTCCTCACCCTCGCGTGAAGACAGTGCTTTTTTATTTTATTAAAAAAGGATCCAGTCTATTTAAGACTGAATCCTTTCCAAGATTCACTGCACAGCTATTATATCACTGTGATTTGCTTGATAACAGCCACCGCTTTTTGCGATAAATTGCGCATCCGCTCATTCAGATAACCATCCAAGCCATTGCTGCAACTGCCATACTCTTTATACCATTCAATCCAATCATTAAAAGATCCGATTCGAAAAGCATTCTCGCAAGCAGCGCCACTGACCACCTCGTCTTCAATAAACATATACAGCCATATGAAATTATCAAAGGTGATCGCCAAGCGAATCATGCTGCCAAGGGCACGCTTGGAGATCAAGCTGTTTTTGGGGACATCCCGGAAAACATCTCGCCAGTCTTTGAAACTGAAATTAGCCATGACTGCCTCACCTAAGGCATCCCCGAAAATAGCATACGCCTTACCGGCCCCTATTCTTTTGATCAAGTCCGTGATTGAAATTTTTCCTGTGGAACTTTCCATGTTTCCTGCTCCCTATTAGATTTTTTGACATAAAAGATTAAGTTCTTTAATCTTCCTGTTTGCAAACTGTAAAGCGTCGAAACTATCTATTTATCATATCCCTTCTCTTCCACACCTCCTTTTTTATGATTGGAATATTCTCTCCCAAGATATCCCCTTTGTTAAATAACTATTTCACACCGTATAGTGATTACTCATTATACATGAGTAATTTAATTAGTCAATCGAAAGCTTATTGGTTATTCATTTTTAACCACTTCGCAAAAACCGCTAAAAAGGCGGCGAAACTCTCTTGATCTTCCTGCTCCTCCGCTGCATCGCTCATATCTAAATACGATTCCCCTCCGGCCACTGGCGACAGAAAAGCCGACATCGGATAGCCATTGGTTTCCCGGGTGGAAAATTCCTTGGCGACATAAGAGATTTGTTCCACCATCTGCACGCCCTGCGAAGCAGTGCGAGGATTATAGAAGGCCAGCGCGAAATCCCAAATAAATTGTTTGTCTGCTTGCGGATAGGTAGCGAATATTTTTTTCCACACCTCGATTACCTCACTATCCGTCAACTCTTTTCTGTTACCACTAAAGCGACGGACATATACGCCGGGCTGGGCATGGTCCGGCAAAAAATTAGTATTCACTGCTTCATCAATGGCCAAAGTGATTTTGCCTGACAAATCGCCATAAATCTGAGCTTTGTGCCGGGCATTCTCAGTGCTTGTTTCAAAAATTTCCTCC
The DNA here is from genome assembly GCA_041659585.1 of Parcubacteria group bacterium. Taxonomy (GTDB): domain Bacteria; phylum Patescibacteriota; class Minisyncoccia; order Moranbacterales; family UBA2206; genus UBA8518. Next base: position 1,422 of record JBAZXY010000160.1, read on the forward strand.
ACTTTTTCCGCAATACCCAAATCAGCCAGGGAGAGGCAGTGCACTCCCGGAATTTTTTCCACAATCTTTTTGTATCGGGCTAGCTTAGCCAGATTATGAGTGGCAATTAATATTTCCATTTTAATATTTTTTCAAAATTTTCACCAGCAAGAACGAGCTGGGAATCTGGATGAAATAGGCCAGCACAATCACCGTGGTCAACATGGCTAGACGCTCATCTTGAAACACCAGCGAGATAGCCATGCCGAGAGCCAGGGTGATGTAGCGCAGATAGCTACCCCACACGAACGCCCGGCCCACCGCTTTATTGCGGAAGGTTCGATAGAGCAGAAAAATCAGCCCGAAAGCGGTCAGATATAACAAGATTAGTGGCACAAAAATATCCACCAGGATGCGGGGGTTATCAAAGATAACGCGATTGTTTTTGAGCGTCATCAAAATGAACAGCACAATTAATAACCCTAGATTGCTCAACTTGCCAAAAATTATTTTTACCTTCTCAAAATAGGCTTCGTCTTTATTGCTCTTAATAATTTCTTGCGTCAGATAGGCCATCACCAGGGGAATAATTACCACAATCAGAATCGGTACCGCTATTTTCAGCGGCGAAACAGTTCCCGTGCCCAGACCGCACGACAGCCAGCCGCCCGTGGCTTGCCCCAAGGTGCACACCGCCGCGGCGGAAGCTTTTTTCACCTGTTCCAAACTGAAGAAGTTGATAAAAAAGGACACTCCGAAAGGCACCGCCACAATCGCCACCAGTAAGTTCGTCAGCACAATCCCGATCGTCGTCGGCATGTCCGCCTCCGACTTCATCGCCCAGGTGGTCACCATCCCGCCCCCCGGCAGCAAAGCCAGCAAAATCAAGCCCAGACGCAACACCGGTTCCTGTTCCAAAAACATCGCCCCAATGAGATAAGCGAGTGCCGGTAAAATCACAAAATTCATGAAAACTGACAATAAAATAATACGGTAGTGCTGCTTGAGCGAAGCCGGCAATTTGTCAAAAGCCAAGGGCACGAGCGAGGGATAGATCATTACCAGCGCCGCCACCACGCAAATCGTGGAGGAAAACGGATAACCGCCCCATAAATAGACCACAGCCAAACCACTGGCAATCACCCCAGCAATCCACCAGAACAGATATTTTTGAATATGATCTAAAAATTTCAGCATAGCTTCTTATTTAATTTATTACGTTTTACTATTATAAGCCCTTTTGCTGAAAAAATAAATAGCCTGGGCTTGCTAGATAATTATGCACTAGCGCCATTTACCATCGCCCTGGGCAGTTACCTTTTTTCGAAGATTGAAGTTTGGAAAATT
>JBAZXY010000161.1:0-2717 GCA_041659585.1 Parcubacteria group bacterium
TGAGTGAGCAATCGGGATCATTTGTGCCGCAAGAATTTTTTTTGAATGCGGAATTTGTCACTTTGATAGATAGGATGGAGCTGTCCAGGGCTTTGAAATATGTGTGGGGCTTGGTGGGGGAGGCAAATAAGGTGATTGATGATAACAAGCCTTGGGAGTTGGTAAAGACGGATAGGGACAAATTTGAAGAGGTGATGAATGACTTAACCGCTCGCCTAGCAGAGATTGCGGAAGATTTGATTCCATTTATGCCTGAGACAGCCAAAAGTATCCTGACCTCCCTGGAAACAAAAAAAACCAAGATTCTTTTTGAGCGGATTAAGATACATAGTTAGATTTAAATAAAAAAACAGAAGTCAACCTAATTCTCAGTTGCTATGAGAAAAAACAAAATAAAACAAATTACTTGGTCAGTTGCTCTGATGGTTGGCGGCTTAGTTTTTGTATGCCTTGGGTCATTAGCTAGGGCCACAACCAATCCTAACTATGGCACAACTACCTTTTTTTCTAATAAAAAGGAAAAGCCAGTCCTGGAAAGTCCGATTCTGGGAGCGGAAGATCCTTCTAATAGTAGCGACGGAAATCATAATAAGGAGAATAAGAAGGATGATAATAGTGAAATAATAAATCCTAATGATATTTTTAATATTATTGGAGATGGTGTTGGTGCGGTTGTAGATAGTTCGATTAATGCATTTGATGAAACCAAGAAATCACTTTTTGATTTTCAGAGTGAGATATTCGGCAGTAGTGATTCATTTAGTGGTGATAATACGACTAACAATGAAAATGACTTATTAATCGCTGGCCCTAGGGGGGAGAGCTTGGCTTATATGGCTACACAAAATGATGCTAATGATACTCGTTTGGCAGAGTTTAATTTTGAAGATGTAAATTTAAAAGTGGCTCCGAAGAAGAGTAAGTTGCTTTTCACTAACAAGGAAGTGGCTATTGATATGACCACGCAATACGTGGTTGTTATTTTGATATTTGTCATGGCCATGGGTTCGGCGGTAGGTTATTACTACGCGCAAAAAGGCAATGCTAAGAATAAGGAAGAGGATTATGATTGATACTCATTCACATATTGATGATAAACAATTTGACGCTGATCGTGAAGGCGTGATTCAGCGGGCTTTTGCTGGCGGAGTGGAAAAAATTATTACAGTCGGAGCAGGACTAGGTAGTAGTGAGCGGGCAGTGGCTTTGGCTGGAAAATATGAAAATATTTTTGCCGTGGTTGGTCTGCATCCGGAATACTTCATGCGGCATGGCGCGTGGCAGGATAAGCACCGACAAAAATTAGGGGAATTAGCTGGTGCTGAAAAAGTGGTGGCTATTGGAGAGATTGGCTTGGAATATCATGCACATAACGGTTGTTCTATTAGCGACAAGCAAAAAAAATTTCAAAAAGAAGGCTTTATTTTTCAATTGGAGTTGGCTAGGAAATTGAAAAAACCGGTGGTTCTGCATTGTCGGGGAGAGCGTGCGGAAGCTGGAGAGAATTATCGAGAAAAGAGCGAGGCTTATGATGATGTTTGGGCAATAATTCAAAAATATCCAGAGCTCAATTTTGTTTTTCATAGTTTTGGCGGCCGATTGGATTTTGTTAAGAAGATAATGATGCGAGAAAACATCCATTTTTCTTTTAACGGCAATATCACCTATGCTAAGCCGAATGCGGAAATTTTGGCAGTTATTCAGGCTATACCGCTGGAAAAAATAATGCTGGAAACTGATTGTCCATATTTGGCTCCGGTGCCACATCGCGGAAAAAGAAACGAGCTTTCTTGGGTGACGTATGTGGGTGAAAAAATAGCTGAGATCAAGGTGATTTCTGCAAAGCAAGTAGACAAAATCACTTCAGAAAATGCTAGAAAATTCTTTGAAATAGGCTAGAAATTTTTGTAAGTTGACTTTTTTCCGTTTTTGAGAGAAAATTAGAAGCAATGCTAGTTGGATAAATTAAAGAGCATTTTGAAATGAAAAAAAATAACAAATCAAGCGAGGCATATGATTGGAGTAATGGGTTGAATCTTTTCGCTAGATTGAGTGGCTGGATTATTTTCCCGATATTGCTGGCAGTCGTGGCGGGAAAATGGTTAGACGGGCGGTATAATACGGAGCCCTGGTTGATGTTTTTGTTGATGGCGGTGGCATTTATCCTCTCCATGACGCGGATGATTGTCGTTGCATTGAAAGAATTTAAAAAATTTGACTCCGAGAAAGAAGAAAAAAAGAAATAAATTATGTCTGAAAATCAAGCACAAATAAATAATATGGAAGCTCCAATAGAGGGGGTGTCTCATGAATCCACTATTTTCGCGGAGCCGATTTTTCACATCGGCAGTTTTACAGTCACTAACTCACTATTGAGCGGCTGGATAACTGTTTTTATTTTGGTCACACTCTTCCTTTTGATTGGCAAGAAAATCAGCAGTGTGCCGAAGGGATTACAGAATATTTTTGAAATTATTTTGGAAGAGGCTTTTAATCTGGCTGATTCTGTGACAGGCAATCGTCAAAAGACAGAAAAATTTTTGCCTATTGCTTTGACTCTGTTTTTGTTTATTTTAATTAATAATTGGCTAGGATTGTTGCCAGGCGTGGGAACAGTGGGTTTCATAGAGGGTCAGTCGGCGCATAGTGTTTTTGTGCCACTGTTCCGCGGAGCAACAGCTGATTTGAACATGACTTTGGCACTATCGCTTTTTGTG
>JBAZXY010000162.1:0-2645 GCA_041659585.1 Parcubacteria group bacterium
GAACAGCTGGCATTGCCATTACTCAGGCGGTAGTAAGCATTGGTGGTAGTCACATCACTTCGCAAAATTCCAAGGGAGTAATCGCAGTTGGAAAGGCTGATGGGGAAGTGACGGAAGGTGATATCAGTCGAGTGATTAATGCTGCACAAGCGATTTCTATTCCACCAAATAAAGAAATTATCCATATCATTCCGGAGAGCTATTCTTTAGATGGCAATAAGAATATTAAAGATCCTTTAGGAATGAATGGTGTGCGCCTGGAGGTGGATGTGATTATCATTGAGGGGTCCACTCCATTTATAAAAAATCTAAACAAATGTTTTGAGCAAGCCCGAATTTCTATTTCTGATTTCGTACTGGCGCCATTGGCTGCTACTAAGGCCACTTTAACTAAAAGACAAAAGGAGTTAGGGGTAGTGTTAGTGGATATCGGCGGAGGAACAACTTCAGTGGCTGTTTTTGAAGAAAATAATTTGATTCATACTAATATTCTGCCAATTGGCGGTAATCATGTGACTAATGATATCGCGATTGGTCTACGTACCTCCATTGATGTAGCAGAGAAAGTAAAATTGGAATATGGCAATGCTTTACCGCGAGAGATTAGTAAGAAGGAAGAAATAAATTTAGCTGAATTAGATGCTAATGAGGAGGGCATTGTTTCTCGCTATCACGTGGCGGAAATAATCGAGGCGCGCTTAGAAGAGATTTTGACATTGGTAAATAAGGAATTAAAGGCTATCGGTCGGGAAAGACTTTTGCCGGCAGGAGTGGTTTTGACAGGTGGCACGGCTAAGATGCCCGGAGCAGTGGATTTAGCAAAAAATATTTTAGGTTTGCCAGCGCAAACTGGTTTTCCAGTGCAAATGGGGGGATTGATTGACCAAGTGGATGACCCTACCTTTGTGACAGTAGTAGGTTTGGTTTTGTGGGGGTTGGAGAATATGTCTACTTCTAAGTCTGGAGGCCTGATGGATGGTCGATTAGGAGAGAAATTCTCCAATAGTATGGGTGAGTCAATCACCGGAATGAAAAAATGGTTCGGTAAATTTTTACCTTAAGAAACCTATTAAAAATAGAAATAAATATAGTTTAAAATGCCTTTGCATTTTAAACCCACTTGATATATAATTACGATTGAGCTGTTATTATTTCGGCCAATAATGGGCTGCGGAGGTGACAGATAGGCAAAAACAAATATATAAAAGCGTAATTTGACACATACTAATAATATGTGCTAAATTTATTTACTAAAGAACCGAAAAAAACCTAAGAAAATTCATTAAATTCCAATTTTATACAAAAAAATATATGGCAGAAATCAAACCCCCAGTAGAAACTTTCGCTCGAATTAAAGTTGTTGGCGTCGGCGGTTCCGGAGGAAACGCAATTAGTCGTATGATTGAAGCCAAATTCAAAGGCGTTGAATTTGTGGCAATCAATACGGATGCACAAGATTTGCATCACAATAAAGCTCAGGAAAAGGTGCATGTCGGAAAAAATCTAACTAAAGGGTTGGGGGCTGGTATGAATCCGGATATTGGTCGTCAAGCAGCTGAGGAAAATCGCGATGAAATTCAGGAGGTGGTGAAAGGGGCAGATATGGTTTTCGTCACTTGCGGCTTGGGTGGAGGCACTGGTTCCGGCGTAGCGCCGATTGTGGCAGAAACAGCCAAAGAGATGGGCGCGTTGACTGTAGCGGTAGTGACCAAGCCCTTTTCCTTTGAAGGAGCGCAAAGAAGAGCTATCGCCGAGGAGGCTTTGGAGAATCTGCGGGAACGAGTAGACACACTCATTACCATTCCTAATGACAAATTGCTGCAAATTATTGATAAAAAAACTACACTCATTAATTCCTTTAAGATTGTGGATGATGTGTTGCGTCAAGGGGTGCAAGGTATTTCTGATTTGATTACCAAGCCCGGAATTGTTAATGTCGACTTTGCCGATGTACGAGCGATTATGTCTAACAGTGGCTCGGCTCTCATGGGTATCGGTATTGGTTCAGGAGAAAACCGGGCGGCGGATGCAGCTAAGGCAGCTATCAACAGTCCTTTACTGGAACTGTCCATTGATGGTGCCAAGGGAGTGCTGTTTAATGTCAGTGGATCATCTGATTTGACGATGCTAGAAATTAACGAAGCAGCCAATATTATTACTGAATCAATCGATCCAAATGCGAAGGTTATCTTTGGAGCGGTGGTGGATGAGACTATTAAAAAAGGAGAGGTGCAGATTACGGTTGTGGCTACGGGATTTGATGCAGATAAAATAAAAGAATCTCCGTTAGAAAAAATGTCACGCATGGCTATTACGCAATCTAAGCCTATTGTAAAAGTGGTGCCACAGAATACGCCTGCGCATAACAATGCTTCTTTTTCTTCTCATCCTGTTCATACCTCACAACCCACTCGCCCCAGCTATGCTGCTCCGGCGGAACCGGAGGTGGATGTGGAAGAGCCGAGAATAACTTTTCCCGAAAAATTTGAATCGAAAATGATTATTGAAGAAAAGGTGCAACCCAAACCGACCCGTCCCGCTTTTAGCGCGATGGAAAAATCTTTGGAAGAGGATGATGACGAATTGGAAATTCCGGCTTTCATTCGAAGAAAAATGGGGAAATAATCGTCGCATAAAACAGATAA
>JBAZXY010000163.1:0-2640 GCA_041659585.1 Parcubacteria group bacterium
GATGGACAATATGTTTTGATCGATGGGTCTGTAAATTATCCAATAAACATTGTCCCATTACCCATTTATGTTAATGAGAAGGATTTAGCTGGAAATAGCTACAAAGAGTTTGTGGTAACCATTGCCGATAGAATTCGCATAAGCCCAATAGTTGGATGCTCTTTTGGGTGCAAATATTGTGATATAAATAGATTGAGGTATAAGAAAATTCCTGTAGAAGAATTACTAGCTGGAATTGATATCGCTCTTCGAGACACTAACACGCAACCAAAGCATCTGCTGATAAGTGGAGGGACGCCAAGGGTAGAGGATAGGTCATATTTGGATGATGTGTATGAAAAAGTGACAAATTATTGCCAACAGAAAAACTTGCCAGTTGATGTGATGTTGTCACCTAGGGATGAACGTGATTATTTAGAAAGATTGAAGAGTTGGGGAGTTGACACTTTGTCAATAAACATAGAAATTTTTAATGAAAAAATAGCTCGAGAAATAAATCCGCAAAAAGCAGCTGTCACAAAAGAATTCTATCTTAAGTTTATTTCGCAGGCGGTAAAAATATTCGGCAAAGGTAAGGTAAGATCGCTGCTTATTATCGGACTGGAACCGCTTGAGGATACGCTGAAGGGCGTTGAAGCGCTTGCTAAAATAGGATGTGATGTAGTGCTGAGCCCATTTATTCCATTTGAAAAAACCGATTTAGCACATCTGGATGCCCCAACGCCAGAGGATTTAAAAAAAGTATATTTGAAAAGTTTGATTATTGTAAATAAATATGATGTGAAAATTGGCCCACGATGTATTCCATGTCAACATAACACACTAGCCTTTCCAGATGACTCAGGTGAATATTTCTTTAATTAAGCATTTCAAAATCTACAATGAAACTTATTAAAAAAGAAGTTGACTTATTAATCGGGAAGTGGGGAACACCATTTATTATTTATGATGAAAAACTAATACATGGAAGAATCGCTCTTGTTAGAGAATCTTTTAAATATGCAAAATTTAAATTACTCTATGCACTTAAGGCGAATACAAATGTTTCCATAATAAGAATTTTTAAGCGGCTGAGATGCGGGGTTGATGTATCCTCTCCGGGGGATGCTTTTCTAGCCTCTAAGGCTGGTTTCGCTAGCGATGAGATGTCTGCAACTGGTCCAAATTGGACGGACGCAGAATTGGAGTACTTTATTGAACATAATATTGCAGTTGACCTTGATTCAGTGTCACATATAAAGAGATATGGGGAAATTAATCCAGGTGGCGAGATAGGATTAAGAATAAATCCAGGAGTTGGATCATCTCCATGGAAACAATTGACGGCCGGGGGTAAAGACAGTAAACTGGGCATATGTCTAGAGGATATTGAAAATGCTAAAATAGAGGCGCGAAAATATAGACTGAAAATAATTGGACTTCATTTTCATATTGGATCAAGCTCATTTGATCTAGACCCATTTGTAAAGTCATTGAAAATAACTTTAAATCTTGTAAAAGATTTCCCTCATCTTAGATTTATTAATATCGGGGGAGGATGTGGAGTTAAATTTCATGAAACACAAAAGGACTTCGATATAAAAAAATATGGAAAAATCGTAGTTGATATGATTAAAAAAAATAATCTTGAAAACAAAAAAGAGATTGAATTAAGAATTGAGTTGGGGGAATTTCTGATGTGGCCATGTGCTTGCGCCATCAGCACAGTAAATACAATCAAATATAATGGTAAAAGAAAATTTATTGGCATTGACATTAACTCCAATCATATTCCCACGCCTTCGCTCTATGGGTCATATCATGTTATAAATACATTCAGCAAGAAAAAGAAGGAGGTGGTTGATATCGCTGGAAATTTGTGTCAGGCTGGTGATATTTTAGCTAAAAATAGATCTATGAATAAGGTAGATGAGGGTGATATCATTATAATCCAAAATGCTGGGGCTTACTGTATTGCGAGGTCGAGTCATTTTAATTCGAGACTACTACCTAAGGAAATATTAAAAAAGGAAGATGACAATTATTTATTGATAAGGGAGGAAAAATTTTCTGATTTATTGCAAGGGCAAATATTTGAATGAGCGTAGATTATTATTTTATACAGACAGTTGTTTAACAATTTCATCTTGAAACTTTTTCATATTATCATGGAGGAAACTAATGAAAGAGAAAGTTGATAATATCGGATTAATACGTACTATTCTAGCTCAAAGAAAGGCATTGGAAAAACAGCTAATAATGGCTCTGCCAAGAGAGATGCGGGTAAATATGTCTGAAAAGATATTTAACATAATATCCGGCCTATCTGATAAAGGGTATTACACATGCGACATCTTAGGTGTTTTACGTGTTGGTGAAATGTCGCGTCAACAGAGAGGAGCTTTATTGAGAGGGCAAAGAGAAGATTATCTCGTGGCCACCAAAGCATGGAAAAAATGTGGCGTCATGTCTCGAATGAATGTCGACATGTTTAGAGGCACTGATTTTGGCATATTACGCATAAAATTGCGTTTTGCCTAAATAAGACATGCACCTCAAAAAAAAGTTAGGCTGCTCGGGATAATTTCCCTGAGCAGCCTTTTTATTAATAAAAATACATGGAATCATTTAATTATTCTGAGTCTGGGAGTTTTTTCCAGC
>JBAZXY010000164.1:0-2572 GCA_041659585.1 Parcubacteria group bacterium
TGAATCTTTTCTTGCACGACCGGATCAGTATTGCGAAAGTTTTCCAGCACCCAGATAATCCTGTTGAAGATTGTAATGATAGAATTTCCCAAAACATCCATCAAGCTACTAATCTTCTCCATTTGAATATTTTCCGCCTTATTCATAAGATGAACTTTTTCTACTAATTCAGGAAGCTTGTTGTCGATAAAACTCCGCATCTCTTTGATATCAATCCCTAAAAGCTCCCCCACTTCATCAATGCTCACTCTCTCCGCCTCTGACTTGCTTGCATTTGATTCTTCAATAGCATCTAATTTATTCAAAAAATTCTCAAAATATTTTTCATCAATAAAATCCATCAAAACATTCGCTCCTTCTGGTGATTTTTCTTGCTTAGCAGGAATAATTACTTTTTCTTGGTCCGCAAAACCCCATTGGGGCATTTGTTCTGACATATATTTTTAGAAAAAATTTAGCATCATTCATTAACATCTTCATCTTACCACAATTTTTCCCTAGCGACGATGGGCTGGACAAAAGAACGATTATGTGCTATACTAGTCTATGGTCTTTAAAAATCGTTATCTACCCATCCATACGGCAATTATGCCAAAAAAATAGAAGAGAAGGAGAAAGATATATGAACCTATCTGATGAGCAGCAAAAAGCCCTGGTCGTCATCGCCCTTTTGGGAGGCAACGTGCTTAGCATAGACATAGATAGCCTCTTGCTTCTTAGAGGATCCCTAAATAGTCTCGTTCGAGAAAAATATTTATCCCAAGCAGAAGTGGCGCATTGGCTTGGTGAAGTAGCTGACTACACCATCACCACCGAAGGCTGGGAGATTGTGGAAAAAATAAAACATGCCGTGGTCGACAACCTCCAGCATGCAACCATTAACAAAACGCCCTTCCTATAAGAAAGCAAAGAGGCTCTGATCAAAACCGATCCGCGCCTCTTTTTTATGGAAAATTTTCCAGACCTATTCCTTTATAATCACCGCTCCGCTATCGGTTTTTAGTTTTTTAAACAACACATAGTGGCTGCCATTCCAATACCGACAAAACCCATTCTGGATAATAGCTGCTTTCGGAATTTCCTCTATTCGCCTACCAGCTTTCAATTGCTCAGCTTGCGTAATGATTTCTTGCTCCTCTGCCAAAACAGCGCGGTCACCCTCATTCAAATCAATTGCATATTCCCGGCCATTCAATTTGAAGCCACTAATAATCTTACGCGTATCGCGCAGGGAAGATTGACTAATTTTGTTTTCACCAAATTTAAACCACTTGATTTTTTCAGCTCCCATATCCGCAACCAACTCGTCAAAATCCGCTGTCAGTTCTTTTTCTTTTTTCAGAGTAAGAGTTTTAGCATGATAGTTTTTGCCAGCTGACAACTCCCCACTTTCTTCTTCCACAACCGCAAATCCAAATTTTTGCAAATTCTCAAAAAAACCAGCCTTATTTTTATAATCCAACGAATAATCAAAAATGATAGAGGCCCGGCCACCGATTTTTAGCACGTGATTCAATTCATAGAATATCTTAACTCCTTCGTAATCATTTTTCGTAATTGCGATGCTAGACTCCTGGATTGCCAGATTAAAGGTCACAAAATCCATAGAGCCTTTTTTGATTGGAAGATCCACAAAGCTCCCCACCATCGCTTTGCTAGCAGCGCCATTAGAAATGATGTGCATTCAAATCCAGACTAAAAATTCTATCTTGCCATTCTTTTGGCGCATGTTTTTTCATAAGCTCCGGACCGGACGCCATATCCAAGATTTTCACCTCTTCGCCACTGCGGCCATTCTCCTGCATAAAGCGACTGATCATCGCAGCACTCACCCTGGCCGTGTTGGCTTGATAGCTCCGCATACCCATCTGTTGATAGAACTGCGCATATTTTTCACCATGTTCGCGGATGAATGCATTATAACCGGCCTCACCCGCTCCTTTAGTGTGACCAAACATACGCATCAAGCCTTTCAGCGCAGAAAAATAATATTCCGCAAATTCGCTATCCACATTCAGATCAGAACCGGAGCGCTTCTCATCTTTTTCCAGCATCAACTTTTCCGCTTCACTGATAGGAATGCCTGAAATCAGCTTCTCAATGGCTTTTTCTTTTTTGCGAATATAATTATACATCCCTTCTTCAATCGTGCCACCCACAACCAAGGTCGACGCCACTAAATCATGGTTCAAACCTTCTCGATAGGCCCGTCCAATCTGTTGTTTTTTATCATAGATAGTCCATGGTTCATTATAGTGAATCATCCGATCCGCTCCTGAAAAATCCACCCCCACATCAGCCGTATCGCCACTGACAAATAGCACCATTTTTTCCTGCCCCAAATTGAACTCACTTTGAATCATTTTTCGTTGCTGCATATCATCCTCACCGTGAATTGTCCGCACTTGCACCCTATCCGGCAAATCAAGCTGCTCGATGATGCTTTTCTCACCCCGAATCACTCCTTCGACATAGTCATTCACAAAAACAACCACCTTGTTATCCGTCTGCAATGATTGCGCCAACTCTTCTCTCAGCGCCAACACCTTGCTGCCGACCAAATCTTCCCCGG
>JBAZXY010000165.1:0-2556 GCA_041659585.1 Parcubacteria group bacterium
ACAAAATCATAATCCTCCCAAAAGCGAATGCCATTAATGACAATGATGCCGTCCGTATCCGCAATTTTTTTCGCCAGTGCACGCGACAGGATGTCCGCCCCGAACCGTTTGCGAAATTCCAAGGCCAACCACTGCTGGTCCTCGCGAGAACTTCTTTCAAAATAAATATTCAATGTCTCTTTAATAGGATCAGCAAAACGCATTAATTTAGCACCATATTTTTCTTGCAAATAATGCGCTACTGTATCCTTGCCTGAGCCGCTTTCTCCTAATAGACCAATGACAATCTTATTGTTTTTTTCCATTAATATTTGTTTTTAGGCTAATTAAACACCATCTTATTCTAGCAACAAAATAGTGTCCGGTCAATAATTTAACAACTCAAAAAAACACTGATTAATAAAATAATCAGTGTTTTTTCATGGTGCCATATGCAAACTAAGCCATTTTTATTCTAATTCCATTACCCATGGTAGAACAAAGGGTGATATTAGTAATCAATTTTCCCTTAGAACCGGCTGGCTTCGCTTTTTCCACAGCTGTTACAAAGGCTTGTATATTTTCAATAATTTTTGCGTCATCAAAAGAAAGCTTGCCCACTGCTTGGTGCACATTAGCAGAGTCATCATTTTTGAAAGCTGCTCTTCCTTTTTTCAAAGCCTCTACTGCTTCTTTGATTTTTGTAGTTACGGTTTCTGTTTTTGGATTTGGCATCAAGCCCTTTGGCCCCAGCACCTTAGCTACGCGTGCTAATTTAGGCATCATTTCTGGAGTAGCTACTAAGACATCGAAGTCGATTTTCTTTGCAAATTTCTCAATTAATTCTTCCCCACCCACGATATCAGCTCCCGCTAATTTAGCTTCTTCCGCGCTAGTGGACGTAATAACAGCCACTCGCTTGGTCTTGCCTGTGCCATGTGGAAGAACTACCGTAGAACGTACCTGCTGATCACCTTTTTTAGGGTCCACGCTAGTTTTGATGTGCACCTCCACTGATTCATCAAATTTAGCTATTTTATTTTCCTTCATCATTTTCACCGCCTCTTCCAAGGAATAGATGGTGTTCTTGTCGATTTTCTCGGATACTGCGCGATGTTTTTTTCCGTGTCTCATATATTTGTCGTGGTATTAATGAAATGCTGCCAAGCAGCCCTTCTCCCACAAAATTAAAATTTATAAATTTATTCTACCTTGATTCCCATAGAGCGAGCTGTGCCAGCAATAATCTTCATCGCTGCCTCCACGTCATTGGCATTCAAATCAGCTAGTTTCTTTTCTGCAATTTCTCGCAATTGTGCCTCACTAATCTTTCCTACCTTATCCTTCAATGGATTTCCTGCTCCTTTAGCTACGCCAGCTGCTTTGCGCAACAAATCAGAAGCGGGAGACGTTTTTAGTACAAAGGTAAAGGTGCGATCCTCGTAAACCGTAATTTCCGCTGGAATAATATCCCCCATCTGTGCCTTAGTGGCTTCGTTAAACTTGGTGCAAAATTCCTGGATATTTAAACCATGTTGACCCAAAGCCGGACCGACTGGAGGCGCTGGATTTGCTTTACCAGCTCCGATTTGTAATTTAATAACTGTTTTAATTTTCTTAGCCATAATTGTCATGAAACATGCAGCATATAACATGTAACACCTTTTGATTTAATAGAAGCTTAAATTACTGGTGCTATTGCTATATGTTTTATGTTATATGTTACGTGATTATAATTTATGAATTTGTAAAAAGTCTAGTTCCACCGGAGTTTCTCTTCCAAAAATAGATACCAACACTTTTACCCTACCTTTAGCTTCGTCTACCTCATCCACCTTAGCATCAAAATCTTTGAATGGCCCATCTACCACCTTAATTGAATCACCTACGTTTACATCAATCTTATATTTCGGCTCCGCCACACCCATTCTCTTTTTCAACATCTCAATTTCAGCTGGATCAACTGGAGTTGGGGTTGTTCCGAGTCCGATAAATCCAGTGACATTAGGAGTGTTTCGCACGACATACCAAGAAGCATCAGTAACAATCATTTCCACTAACACATAGCCGGGATAAATTTTTTCTTCAATTACTGTCCGCTTACCTGCTTTAATTTTAATTTTCTTCTCAATTGGAACCATGACATCAAAAATCAAATCTTGCATATCCATTGATTCGATTCTTTGTTTCAGGTTGCGCGCTACGTTATCTTCATAACCGCTGTAGGTATGAATCACATACCACGCTCTTCCGTGATGTTGGGTTTGTTTTGCCATTTTTGTCTACGAGGTACGAGTGGCTACAAAAAATGAGCATCCCGCACCAATTCGATATTAATTCTTATGTTGAAACTAGACTAAGCCGCAGGCGAATTCACAAGCGAATTTATGCATTGCGCACAATCCTTGTTGGAATTGGTTGCGGGGAGCCACACCACTATTTAATAATAAATGTTTTTAATAAATAACTAAATCCGAAATCCAAGCTTCCCAAAAACAACGCACCGGCAATGCTTATGCCAATCACCAAAACAGTATAATTAATAATTTGTTTCTTACTTGGCCAATTAACCTTTAG
>JBAZXY010000166.1:0-2551 GCA_041659585.1 Parcubacteria group bacterium
CACCGCGAAAGCTTCCAGCATGATTTTTTTAGTCAGCTGCGTGCGAGAACTTTTTTGATCCACTAATTGTTCGTCCGTCAGGAGCATCTGCGCCCCATCAATGCCTTGTTCTTTTAGATACTTTTGATACGTATGGATGATGCGAATCTGCCCCACCGCGGAGCGCAGATTGCGGGAGCGGTTTTCCGATTGATCACTAGCAATCGCTCCAGAAGTGACAATAAATACCCCAACACCGCCTTGCACCAACGCGGCTACTTGCGTACACACTGATTTGATTAACTGGTGATTAATCTGACCATCGTTCACCAAAGAGGATGAACCTAGCTTGATGCCGATAATTTTCTTTTTCATAATATAATTTAGGTAGTTAGATTTCAACCGCCATATTTTTAAGAAAATCTGTTTGAGAGTTTGTTTTTTTCTCTGCAATATTCCTATGGGCGTCGGGAGAGAGGGAATATTTAAGCCAGAAAAACCAAGCTCGAGTTATTTTTTTGAAAATATGGCGGTTGAATGAATAAAATGCCTCACACAAAAAAACAGCCCATTTACATTAAGCTGTTTTTGTCTATCTAAAATGGTTTTTTCTAAAAGTTTATTTTAAACACACACAAGCAGCCTAATTGTCTAGGTTGAGGGGCTGCCGGGAAATTGTAGGCGTGTTTAAAATTATTCATACCTAACAAGTACCATGGGGAGAATTTTTTGTCAAACGAAAATTCTAAAAACAACTTTCTTGAATAATTTGCTTATACAAATTAATTGTCTTTTTAAAGCTTTTTTCTGTTATATATTCGTCTGCCATATGCGCCATCATCGGACCAGGACCGAGAATTACAATTTGATTTCCCGCCCCGCCAAGAAAACTGCCCTCCGTCGCATAATTTTCCGCTACTGCCTTGTTGTTCGTAATAGCCTCAACGATCTCAATAAAATCGCCCCCCTTATTTAACATTGGCGAGAGATTCATAAGTACCTCTATGCTCGCCTGCATAGATTCATGTTTCACTATATTCTCTAGATACGCTAAAATATTTTTCGATTGTTTGGTATCAATCACACGAAACTCAAAATCCAATACGCAGTTGGACGGAACCTTGTTAATCGCATCACCTCCATTTATTTTGGCAATATTAAGAGTGGCGTTTGAAGGATTGAATAATGCGTTTTTTTCTTTTGCCAATTTTTTTTCTAGCACTAAGAGTTTTTCAATAAACTGTTGCGCCATTAGAATTGCATTCACGCCCATTGCAGGCACGCTTCCATGCGCCGATTTTCCAAAAAATTCTACTCGCACTGCCAAAGCGCCTTTTGTTGCTATGATTGGAATATTGTCTGTCGGCTCACCAATGATAATCAAGCTCTCCTTGAATATATTTTTTTTCAAGAACGCCTTAATCCCGCTAAAAGAAATTTCCTCGTCATAAGTAAGCACCATGCCTAGGTTAGTTTTTATCTTTTCTTTATCAAATGTATCAATTGCCGCAAGAAAAGCAGCGATTCCCCCCTTCATGTCAGACGTGCCGAGTCCATATATTTTCCCAGACTCCTTTGTAACGACAAATGGATTTTTGGTCCATACCTGACTCTCGGGAACGGTATCCGTATGTCCGACAAAAAACAAACCGTTGCATTTTTTTGGATCCAACTGCGCTATCAAGTTTGCTTTTTTAGTTTTTTCATCTGTCACAAATTTCACCACAAATCCTCTTTTCACAAGATACTCTGCGATAAACTTCATGATTTTTCCGTTCTCCTTGTCACGAACAGTGTTTATTTTTACCAACTCTGCAAGAATTTTTTCTGCCTTCATAATGTTATTTTTTTTTAGCTATTAAAATTTTACCATAATAATCATATTGGGGGGAGAAGCATGTTCCTTCTCCCCTCGTTTTTACTACTTCAGCATCCAATAAGTCCGACTAGGATACTTTTCATCCTGGATACCAAGATCCACAAAGCCTAGTTCCTTATAGAGAGTACGCGCTGCCTGAGCCTTGACGTCAGTGCGAAGACAAAATACATCATTTCCCAGTGCCCTTGCTTCGCCAATGAGTGCTTGGGCCAAATGGGATCCAATTCCCTTCCCGCGAGCTGCAATCGCTGTTGCCAGCTCATCAATATAGAATATGGATGTATGATCATCAAAGAGGCAATTAAGCACTGTGCTTCCGCAAATTTCTTGCATATCAGCCTGCCTAACAGCATATCCCCAGGTAAATCCAGCGACGTCCTGTCCCAATTGAGCAACAAGGAACACCGCAGAATCTTTTTGCACTTGCTGCTTCATGTCAAGAATTACTTCGGGAACCTTCCAGAAATCCTCATTCCAAGGAAACTCTTTCCAGATCTCGCAATACACTTCAGCCGCATCAAAAATGGTTTGCTCGTCGTCCTTACCCACCAAAACCAATTCGGCGCATCCAATTCCACTAAGAACCATTGGCTGACAGTGACATGCCGGAAATTTTTCCCACTCTCGACACGCTGAGCAACTTGCCCAAATTTCGGGACTGAAATACTGCTTACTTCTCCCGGAAAAGCCTAT
>JBAZXY010000167.1:0-1565 GCA_041659585.1 Parcubacteria group bacterium
TGGCATTGCTCAGCTGGAAGATCAGCGAACTCTGCTTATTAAGGAAAAAGAAGCATCGGTAGCACTCGAAGACTATACTCAGGCGATTGTTTTGCGTGAAAAGGAAAAAGACTTAGAAAGCCAAATCAAAGATTTACAAACCAAGCATTTTGCCCACAAGAAAAAACACCCCCTCCCTATTAACCCGCTCGATATCATGGTCACCATTGCTCAAATAGCCAAAATACCACTGGAAAAAATCACTCAAGAAAAAACTACTAAGCTAAAAACTATTCGACAAACTCTGGAACGGCAGATTATCGGACAAAATGAGGTATTGGAAAAAATCTCCCAAATCCTCCTGCGTTCTCAAGCAGGCATCAGCAATCCCGAGCGACCCATCGGATCATTTCTTTTTCTTGGTCCAACTGGAGTAGGCAAAACCATGACAGCCAGCACCCTGGCCAAAGAATTTTTTCCCCACGGACAATCACTGATTCGCATCGATATGAGCGAACTCACCGAAAGACATAGCGTTTCATCCCTTATCGGATCTCCGGCAGGCTATATCGGCTATGGTGAAGGTGGTCGTCTGACAGAGAAAGTGCGGAGAAACCCTCACTCTGTGATTCTTTTTGATGAAATTGAAAAAGCCCATCCAGACGTTTTCAACATTCTACTACAAATTCTGGAAGACGGCGTCCTGACTGACGCGGAGGGCACGCGGGTGGATTTCAAAAACACCATTATCATTCTGACTTCTAATATCGGCACGATGGATTTTGCCAACGCTGCTAAAATTGGCTTTGATTCAGAGGAAAATAAAAACAGCGTGCAGAAAAAATTCGACGCTATCAAAAAACATACCTTGGCCGAGCTGGAAAAAACCATGCGTCCGGAACTGCTCAATCGATTGGATCACATTCTGGTTTTTAATTCTCTCGGCGAAAAAGAAATTCAAAAAATTACCCAAAATGAAATTACTAAATTAGTGAAGCGCATCGCGATACAAAAAATAAAAGTGACTGTGGCCAAGCCAGTTATTCTTTTCATCGCCCAAAAAAGCCTAGCTACCAATCAAGGAGCCCGTCTGGTGCGCAAGAATATCCAAGAACTGCTAGAAAATCCCATCGCCGAAATGATGGTTTATGAGAAAGTGAAAAATCATAAAATCAGCATTAGTGTTGTTGCGGGGAAATTGAAATTTCTGTAATATTTTTATAATTGAGGATATAAATTATTTATATGGATATTCTTAAAAATACGAAAAATTTCATCCTGGATACTCTTTTTCCTATCAACTGCCTTTCTTGCGGCCAGGCAGATGTTTGGCTGTGCGAGGATTGCCAAAAAAACATTGAACTGCTGTTATTCCAGAAATGTCCCGTTTGCGAAAAAGCGATTACGGAAGGAGGAATGACTTGCAGAAATTGCAAAACTGATTCCAGTCTTGATGGACTACTAGTCGCCACTCACTATAAAGAAAGCCAACTAGATAAATTGATCCATCTCTATAAATATAAATTCATTGAAGACTTACATATTCCTCTGGGAAAACTACTAGTCCGAATCATTGCCCAATCCAG
>JBAZXY010000167.1:1575-2547 GCA_041659585.1 Parcubacteria group bacterium
CTGGTGCCTGTTCCGCTCCACCCGCGCCGCTTGCGTTGGCGCGGATTCAACCAATCCGCTCTCCTGGCTGAGTATGTCGGAAAAAATCTGACTACCGGATTTGAGATTCCTAACCACCCCAACCTGCTCCAGCGCAAAAGATATACTCCACCCCAAATGAAAATCAAAAAATATGCGCAAAGGATAGCCAACCTGCAACAGGCTTTTTCCCTGCGCAAGACAGCTGCAACAGATATGCCAAACTCGCTCCAAGGAAAAACCATTCTTCTAGTAGATGACGTAGCCACCACCGGCACCACGCTCTTTGAATGTGCCAAAGTCCTGAAAGCCGGCGGAGCCAAAAAAGTTTTCGCGGTGGTGATTGCCAGACAGGAGATAAAATAACTCCCTAAAAGATCTGCTTAAATTCCTCTATCAGCGGCTGCATTTCCGCGTCGGTGAGAAAAATCTTTTCTCCTGGCGGGCGGTGAAAAACATGGTGATTTTTCACGCCGTCATCTACATATCTGGGCATGATATGGAAATGCAAATGAAACACGGTTTGCCCGGCAATCGCTCCCTCATTGAAACCATAGTTGAAACCAGCCGGTTGCAAATAGGCCTGTAATTTTTCCGACACCTGTTGCACGGTCTGCAGCAAACTCGCCGCTTCTGACGCTGGCAATTCCCGCACTCCAGCCACGTGCCGCTTGGGCACTACCAGACATTACCCCTTGGTCTTGGGACTCAAGTTATAGAAAACCCATTCATTTTCCGTTTCCCAAATAGTTTGTTTGGCGATAACTTCCGGATTGCAAAAAGGACAACTCATATTATTATGTTTTTTAAATCTTATTAAAAAAAATGTAATCTAAACAACCAGATCGCCTGTCTCACCCGTTCGCCATTATTCTTTAGTCAGTATACCATCTTTTAAGTTGATATGGCGAGAAGCAAAGTGCGAAGTGGTTTCATCATGCGTCACTAAGATGA
>JBAZXY010000168.1:0-2535 GCA_041659585.1 Parcubacteria group bacterium
ATAGTGGCTGTTATCTACTATACTAATTCAGAAGAAGGATCCAAAGAGTGGGATCAGATGAAAATAAAATTGCCTATTTTCGGCACGATTTACAAATATCTATATATTTCCCGTTTTGCGGACAATTTAGGGGTGTTGTTGACTGGTGGCATCCCGATTATCCAGTCCCTTACCATTGTCAGCTCAGTAGTGGGCAATGTGGTGTATGAGAATATCTTTCTCAAGGCGGCGGATGAAATCAAGGTGGGTGGCACTATTAGTGCGGTATTGCAGAAATATCCCGAACAAATCCCCTCCATTGTTTCCCAAATGATTCGTGTGGGAGAAGAGTCTGGTCAAATTGATTCAGTTTTGCAGCACGTGGCCAGGTTCTATAATAAAGAAGCTCTAGACATGGCTAAAAATCTCTCCACTTTGATTGAGCCGTTGTTAATGGTGATTATCGGGGTATCGGTAGGCTTGTTGTCTTTCTCAGTGATTATGCCTATTTATGATCTCGCTGGTCAGTTATAAAGAATGTAAATGATGAAAAAAAATAAATATAATTTAATTACGCCTAAGAAAATACAAGGATTTACCTTGATTGAGCTTTTGGTAGTCATTGCCATTATTGGTATTTTGGCATCGATTGTACTCATCAATCTCAGTTCAGCCAAGGAGAAAGCTAGTCGAGCCTCAGCGATTTCCACTTTGTCGAGTATTATGTCGGAGATGACTTTATGCAGTATTGATGGGGGAGGAACGGATGGATATGTTGCCGGACATCCGATTTGCACAGATGGATCGGGTACAGTAGTGGTTGGACACACTAATGTGTGGCCAGATATAGTGGCTAAGACCGGATGGAGCATTACCGCTCCGCAAGCTGGCATGCTGGATGATGCCTATGTCTATGGAGCGAGTAAGAGTGGGGAGGTATCAATTAGTTGCTTGGTGAGCAAGAACTCCTGCCAGTAAAAAAGAAAAACAAGATTTTTTAATAGAATAATCATTAAGACCTAAAATTTTTTAAAGATAGAATTTTAGAGCAAAACTAGAAAGGCGGGTGAAAATATGAAAAATAAAATAATGCGAGGTTTTACCTTGATCGAACTCTTGATCGTCATCGCGATTATTGGTATCTTGGCTTCTATCGTGTTGGTGAGTTTGAACTCCGCTCGAACGAAGGCTAATGTGGCTGCTTTCAAGTCAGAAACTTCCGGATTAGTACCAGGAATGATTTTGGCTTGTGACTCCGCTGTGCTTTCAGAGTCTGTGATATCCAATATGATTAAGCCAGGATCATTAACCTATGCTACTGCAATCACAACTAATATGACCATGGCTGCTAGTGGAGCTCTTCCTGCAGGATCTCTTACTATTGGGGATGACCCTACTGAATGTGGTTCTGGAGGTGCTGGAACATTCACAATGACAATTAATCCTGCAAGAGCGGATGTTGTTACTGCTTGTGCTGCTGCTACTGTAACACAAAATGGAGTGACTTATGGCGCTGCCTGCTAGTCATTTAGAACTTTTTTTATTTGCCAATTCAACTGCCTAGGCGAAATTGGCAAATAGCTAAAATTTTTAATAAATTTTTAATAAAAATATGAAAAACAAAGCAACTGCAGGCTTTACCTTGATTGAGCTTTTAATTGTTATCGCTATTATTGGTATCTTGGCTTCCATTGTTTTGGTGAGCTTGAACTCAGCCAGAACGAAAGCCAATATCGCAGCGTATAAATCAGAAACTTCGGGTGCGGTGCCAGGTTTGATTTTGGCTTGTGATGATGATGTGCTTACGTCCGATGTCTTACCATTTGCAGCTTCAAAAAATACGATTGTTGTGGCGGGTGACGCTGTTGTTGTTGGTGCTAATCCAGATGAATGTGGCATAGGAGGAGCAGGTGTGTTTACTGTAGAAGTAAATCCTGCCAAAACAGATGTTGTTACTGCTTGTGGAAAAGCGACCATGACGCAAAATGGAGTGACTTATGAACACGCTTGCTAGCCAGTGAAGGTTTTTTTATTTGCTAATTTAACTGTCTAGACAAAATTGGCAAATAGCTAAAATTTTTAATAAAAATCATTATGATATTACTTATCTTTTTTATTCTCGGTCTGGCTATCGGCAGTTTTTTGAATGTGGTGGTCTACCGTTTGCGGGTGGCGGAAACATTGGTCTCTGGTCGGTCGCATTGTCCGCATTGCCAAACAACCATTGCTTGGTATGATAATATTCCGGTTATTAGTTTTATTTTATTGAAATTTCGTTGTCGCAATTGTCAGGAGAAGATTTCTTGGCAATATCCTATTGTGGAAATTATGACCGCTTTGCTATTTGTGCTGGTGGGAAATTATTTTTTTCAAGAAACTAATCTGTTTTCCTGGATTACCACTGGCTACTATCTTGCGATATTGTCTTGTTTGGTGGTGATTTTGGTGTATGATTTTTTGTACATGGAAATTCCTGGCATTGTGTTGTGGTCCGCGATTTTTGGCGCTATTGTTTTCACTTTGTTTATCGATGGGGGGCGTGAAATGGTGAATGGG
>JBAZXY010000169.1:0-2509 GCA_041659585.1 Parcubacteria group bacterium
GCGAAATCAGCGCCAGCTGCCAATCATCCATGGAGAAAGTACCAATACGCTAATCATTAACAAAAATGTCCAAACCGGACATTTTCATTTCCCGCAAAAGCGGACATTTTCATTTCCTCTTTACATCAGGCAAATTAGAAGTTGACAAAGGCAAGATAAAAGAGTAAATTGAACAATTATGGATGATGGCGGTTGTTTAACAAATATTTTTTTCTTAAGGAGATAATAGGGATGCTATATTATAGTAGTTTTTTTCGAGCCATGTTGGTTGAAGCTAATCAGCGCCTAGTTCGGCGCAGAGAAACGCGGAAAATTCTAGAGCTCATTGATAATGGGGAAAAGAAGATTTTGGAGATCGGCAGCAATCTGGGTTATCTAACCGGTTTGATTGCTAATGGTGGTGCTGCGGTGACTGGCATTGATACCAACACTAGCGTCTCGGTTTTCAAATTTGCTCGGTGGAGGAATGCTGGGCGCAAGGTGGTGTTTGACAGGGTGGATGCGTTGGAGATGCCTTTTCCAGATAACTCTTTCGATTATGTCGTGCTGTCACATGTGTTGGAGCATTTTTCCGATCCCATGCCTCTTTTGAATGAAATTAAAAGAGTTCTGAAAAAAGAAGGCAAGGGCAGGTTAATTACCGTCGTCCCGATAGAAAAAT
The DNA here is from genome assembly GCA_041659585.1 of Parcubacteria group bacterium. GTDB lineage: Bacteria > Patescibacteriota > Minisyncoccia > Moranbacterales > UBA2206 > UBA8518. Next base: position 662 of record JBAZXY010000169.1, read on the forward strand.
ATCTGGGACAAAACACGCCGGACCATAAGCTGTTATTCCGATCCATAATTGATTTAAAAGATCTGTTACGGAAAAATGGCTTTTATCTCGTTGAAGGTGTTGATATGGGAAAGGCCGTGGTGACAGAGCACTCTATTTTTGTATAGGGGCTTGTGCAGGGTGAACGAGAATTCTCGTTCACCCTGTTTATTTAATTAGAAATACAGCATTAGCTTGATTTGTGCTATAATCGAGATGAGAAAAAAGCTTTAATTATTTTTTAAAAATAATATGATTAAGCAAAGCAAGGATAATTTTTTACTAGGCGAAAATGATGTCACTGAAAAGGACGTGGCGGATGTCAATCTGTTGCTGTTGCAAATGAGTCCTCGCGCAGTGGCAATTGACTTGAAAAAGGTCAAAGCAGTGATGCGTCACGGGGTGATTGTGACGATACGGGATGCAGATAGGGATGGACAGTTAATCGGGATGGGCACGTTACTCATTATTAATAAGCTTTTCACTTTGTGCGGCACGATTGAAGACGTGGTGGTGCGAGAGGATTATCGTGGTCAAGGTTTAGGGCGAAAAATTACCGAGACTCTCATTGCTAAAGGTGAGTCATTGGGTATGCAATTTGTGGACTTGACGAGTAGTCCTAAGCGAAAAGTGGCTAACCAGCTCTACCAGTCAGCCGGTTTTGAAAAAAGGGAAACTAATCTCTATCGGCGTTATTTGAAATAATATAGAAGTTACGCCTTTTATCCTTCACTTACCGTATTTTTCAAAAAAATAACTCGAGTCTGGTTTTTCTCACTAAAATATTCCCTCCCTCTCGACGCCCATAGGAATATTGTAGGGAATCCGCCAGCTGGCGGACTCAAACAGATTTTCTTAAAAAATACGGTAAATGAAATTCAATATCTAAATATTAATGAATAAAGGTATGTTTGAGGAATTTAAAAAGTTTGCTATCAAAGGGAATGTAATCGATTTGGCAGTTGGTGTGGTGGTCGGTGGATCCTTTGGGAAAATTGTCACTTCGTTTGTCAATGATATTATTATGCCGCCGATTGGAGTGCTGACCGGCGGGGTAGATTTTTCTAAATTAGCCGTCACCTTGAAAGGCGCTACGGAAAACACCACAGCCGTAACGATGAACTATGGCATGTTTCTCAATACCATTATTGATTTTACTATAATTTCCGCTTCTATTTTTCTAGTGGTGAAACAACTCAATCGCTTCAAGAAAAAGGAAGATGAAAAAAGGGTCAAGACACCGGAAGATGTGCTTCTTTTGCAGGAAATTAGAGATTTGTTGAAAAATAAAGTATAATGTCGGAATATTGCTAGATTAGCTGGCGCATTGTTGGTTTTAATATAGTAATGGCGTCAATAGTAGTTCTTTTAATGGAGTCTTTGTATTTCAAATTCAATAACAAGGGAGATTGGATTATGCCTGAATCAAAGGAGATATTTCGCACCTACGCGTATTTCAAAAAATTATTAAAAGAGGGTAGGATAATACCAGCGAAAACAGAGATTATCACAGCTCAAGGTCAGCGATATTTCGTGGATATAGAATGTAGATTGGTTGATCCTGAAATAAGTCAAATGTCATTTGATCCAGCAGTAGTATTGGACAAGGCAGGCTCTTGGTCTATTAAAAATGACTAAAAAATCAGCGTCAATTCTATGGCCCTGTGCAGATTCTTTGCATGGGGCTATTCTTATGAAAAAAGATGTTACACGGAAATGATAATGTCTGGTTAGCGGGAAGTAGAAATGTCCGCTTTAAAGAGTTATGATATTAGGTTAACCCCTAATACTAACTCAATGGACAACCACATTATCATGAGTCAAAAAGAA